>CAKMZJ010000137.1 GCA_929200395.1 Candidatus Gorgonimonas eunicellae
AAAACTTATAATCACTTGCTGAAAACCCGCATTTCCAACTGCCACGTGTATATAGATAGTAGAAGCTGTATAAGTATAAATAAAGGACCTTCCAAAAAACTTTAAGTTATCAATAAAACACCTTCCACTTGAAGATGTCTAAACTTATATTATGATTCTTTATTAAGTTATAGAGTCATCTAAACCGTCTTTTAATAGCATTAAAATAAAGATTTATTTTTATGAGAATATAAACATTATGCAAAATTCATGCCAGGACCAAAAAAATAGCAAATTAAGAAATGTTGCTATTATTGCCCATGTTGACCATGGTAAAACTACTTTGGTAGATAAACTATTACAGCAATCAGGGACTTTAAATCGTAAAGATGTAAACGCTGAAAGAATAATGGATTCGTTCGATCAAGAAAAAGAACGTGGAATAACAATATTAGCAAAAAACACTGCTATAAACTGGGAAGATTTTCATATAAACATAGTCGATACTCCAGGACATGCTGATTTTGGTGGTGAGGTTGAACGAGTGTTATCTATGGTAGATTGCGTTTTATTGCTAGTTGACGCAGTTGATGGCCCAATGCCACAAACCAGATTTGTTACTCAAAAAGCATTCCAACAAGGTTTAAATCCAATAGTTGTTATTAATAAAATAGATCGCCCTGGAGCAAGACCAGATTGGGTATTAGATCAAATTTTTGATTTATTCGATAACTTAGGGGCAACAGATAAACAGCTAGATTTTTCTTATATATATGCATCTGCATTAGGGGGCATCGCTGGTTTAGATGTCGACAATATGGCTGAAGATATGACGCCACTATTCAAAATGATTACAGATAAAGTCCCAGCTCCTAAAGTAGATGTAAACCAACCACTACAAATGCAAATTAGTGCTTTAGATTATAGCAGTTATGTAGGGGTAATAGGTATTGGTAGAATTAACAGAGGCGTGTTAAAATCTGGCGATACCGTTACGGTAATAGACAAACAAGGTAAACAAAAAAACGCTAAAATACAACAGGTTATGGGATATCTTGGTTTAGAAAGAGTAGCCGTAGACCAAGCTGAAGCTGGCGATATCGTCTGTATTACTGGAATCGATAATCTAAAAATATCAGACACTATCTGCGATAAATCTCATCCTGAACAATTACCGGCACTTGCAGTAGATGAACCTACCGTAAGTATGACTTTTCAAGTTAATGATTCTCCTTTTGCTGGTCTAGATGGCAAATTTGTAACCTCAAAAAATATTCGTGAACGCTTAGATAGAGAGTTAATTAGTAATGTAGCTCTTAGAGTAGAACAAACTGATAACGCAGATAAATTTGTTGTGTCTGGACGAGGTGAATTACATCTTTCCGTACTAATAGAAACTATGAGACGAGAAGGATTTGAGCTTGCAGTTTCTAGACCAGAAGTTATTATTCGTGAAATAGACGGCAAAATATGCGAACCATATGAGCAAGTAATTATTGATATCGAAAATGATCATCAAGGCTCAATAATGGAAGAAATGGGATTACGTCGTGCCGAACTGCAAGATATGAACCCTGATGGCAAAGGCAGAGTAAGATTAGAATTTATTATGCCATCACGAGGCTTAATTGGTTTTAGATCGCAATTTTTAAATTTAACTTCAGGAACTGGCATAATAACCTCAGTTTTTGATCATTATGGTAGCACTAAAGAAGGTAACATTGGTCAACGACATAATGGTGCTTTAGTGTCTATGGTTAGTGGCAAGGTTTTAGCTTATGCATTATTTAATTTGCAAGATCGAGGTAAAATATTTATAGAGCCTAACGTAGACGTTTATGAAGGTCAGATTATTGGTTTACATAGTCGCAACAACGACTTAACCGTTAATCCTACTAAAGCTAAACAACTTACGAATGTTCGTGCTGCTGGTACTGATGAAAATATCGTGCTAACACCACCTGTTTTGCATACTTTAGAACAAGCTATTGAATTCATTAATGATGATGAATTAGTAGAAATAACTCCTCAACATATTCGTATGCGTAAAAAATATCTCAAAGAAAATGAGCGTAAAAGATACAGTAGAAGCAAATAAAATTTATCTACTGATGCCACTTTGAAATATAGAATTTCTAGATTACTTTCACAGGATAATTCTTATTAACCTTTATCCTGTGTTAGTATTTATATACACCTACTCAACACTTTCTTCGCTATACAATTACTAATCTAATTTTAGATACAATATTGTGCTATAGTTGTATCTTTCTATTAAGATCTAATGTAATCTATCTTAAAATATATCTTCAATTAGATCTTAGAATTATCCTATAATTATAAAAATCAAGATATTCATTAACTAGCAAATAAGACGCTATATGTTTTACATATAAACACAAATACTTATTAATTAGATACTAATAATCAACTACTAAATCTATTACAATAGTTAACTCTTTAAAATGTTTTTATGTTAACAAGAAAATATTATTTTGCTAAACAACTTTTAGTCACTTGGAAGTAACAATATTTCTCATACTCATTGAAAAAGGAGAGTTTATGCGTGTTTTATACCCACCCATAAAACCATTTGATCATTCTTGGTTATCGGTTGGTAATAATCATAAAATATATCTGGAGCAATGTGGCAACCCTAAAGGAATTCCATTGCTGCTAGTTCATGGAGGGCCAGGCTTAGGAATTTCCATTGATGACAGACGTTTTGCAGATCCTAAGAAGTTTCATATTATTTTATTTGACCAACGTGGTTGTGGTAAATCTACTCCGCATAGCGAAATAAAAAACAATAGCATAAAGAACACCGCGGAAGATATAGAAACTATAAGAAAGCATTTGAATATCGATAAACTAACTATTTTTTGCCAACACTCTGGTATTGTAGCAACTATCAGCTACGCTGTTAAATTTCAATCTAAAGTAGAAAAAATCATTGCATGTAATCCTTTTTTATTACGAAACAAAGATATCGATTGGTTATTTAACTCCGGCACTAATTTATTTTTTCCAGATTATTTTACCGAGTTAGCTGAATTAGTTAATGGTAGCAATATTAGTTTACTTGAAGATTACAACAAAAAATTATTCGGTGATAACGAAATAGTACGAATGAATGTAGCTAAACACTGGTTAAAATGGTGGATGTCTATATCTCGTATCAATATTGATCATAAGGATAAAAACATATTCAACGATACTCACTTAGCTTTATCCTTAGCTTGTATTCAACACTATTATTTTACTCAGCAAAAGTTAGAAAATATTGAGCAGTTACTAAATAGCACTAAGATGAAAACCCCTATACATATTATACATGGTAGATATAATCTTATATCACCATTACAAAATTCATTTGAATTATTAAATCATTGTGTATCTTCAAAAATAAATATAATCGCTAATGGTGGTTATTGTATACATGAGCCACATGTAACTGATGCGGTGATAAGAACTATTAACTTGTAATACTCTCTTACACTATAAAAAGCTAAACTCTAATCATATCTTTAAATTCTGTAGGATCGAGTTGCTTTTCTGTAAGAGACTTTATAAATTGGTCTGCTGCATCTTCTTTGCTAATAGCTAAAGGGCTTGTTACTTTTTTTAACTCTGTTGAAATTAAAGCTTGTTTTTGTTGTCTATTGGCTTCTAGTGTTACATTAGCTTGGCAAAATTTATTAAAAGTTCTAACTTCTGCACCAGATCGTGGGCATGGATAGGTTCTATTTTCTATAGTTGAACCTGGTAACCTCTTAAAATCATAATCTACTAATTCTTGATCTGTTAGCAGTGGCTCTCCTTCTGCTACATGATGTGTACTTAAAGCAGAATATTTGTCTCCAACCTTCGTAACTTCTAGAACATGACACAATATAGCTATATCATTATAACTGTCCACAACAGAATCAAAATTACCGCTAGCTATATTTTCATTAAATACCGCTCTTATATTTTCTAAAAGCTCGATAATAGCTATGTTTTTTTCTGATAAATAAGGATAATATTTTCTTAGATCTTTACATCTATCATAAATTACCGGTAAAAAAGACTCTGCATTAGTAGTAAAAATCATGCGCAAGATTATTTCTGGAGAAAGCTGTCTAATATCCATGTGTTTGTGGCCTGAAACTAAATTAAATTTTAGCTTTTCTATAACAGGAAATATAAACATATCATATGCGTCGTATCTAGTCATTTGTACTACTTTACCATTAATTGTTACTGTTTCTACAGTATCTGCTTTATAAGGTGTAGGATTTATTTCTAAATTATCGCAATCCATAAAGGCTTTAAATTTAAATGTTCCAACTTGAATTATAATTTGAGTTATAATTTGAGTTGTAAATAGATTAGCCTTATCAACTGTTATATTAAAATCTACATTCAAGCTAGTTAAATAGGATTCTAACTCATTATAAAAAACCTTTAAAATATAGTTTTCATTCTTACGATTTGTAGAATAAACACTAGAACTATATTCAAACTCATCTCCAAATAGATATATCTCAGCTGGCTTGCTGGCAGTTATTGCTCTGCTTTCTTCTTTTGGTTTATGTATGCAATTTATAATCGTTGTAGTCAAGAAATCACCAAGCAAAATTTCTTTTGTTCTTAAAGAAAACATATCTATAGGGTTATTGAATTCTATAGCTTCATCTTTTAGGGGTAAGACTTTTGGAAGAACTTCAGCCCATAAAAAAAACATATGATTAATCAACACTTGTGGAAAATCTTGATATGTTTCTAAATTTACAGCCCAAGTTTCATATACCATATTTTTTTCTAGTAACTTATTAAAAGTACAAATAAATAACAGTTGACTAGGAGGCAGTTTAAATAAAACATAAGGATCAAGTCCTAAATCTTTAAAACAATAAAATGTAAGATTATTTACGAAGAATGAAATGTCGCCTAGGTATAGATCGTCACTAGTAGCAATAAAAACTCCCCAGTACAAAGACAATGATAAAGCTTCAAGGTGATTATCTACCTCATTACATTCACCAAAATTATGGAAGTCTATATAGCATTGCTCTAGATACTTGGTTCCAGTAATATCTATATCTGCTAATAATTCACAAATAGCTTTATAGTTATGTTCTAACCCATACTCTGTAACATCTTGGATAAATTTTTGGATATCAATAGGCTTAATTAAGTTATGCTTACTAGCCAGAAACATAACCGACTCTAACTTATTTTTAGGGCCATATGTTGACAAATAATGAACACCTAAATCTCTTGTTAACTTTTCAAAAAACTTTTTTGCTAGTGACTCATTTTTTTTATCAGCGTTTTTATTTTGTTGCACCTTATCAGCTAAGTTACTGATCATTATAGTTTTTTTTCTTTCAGTAATACTAGTACAAGGAGTATCCAACTGTTGTGTAGATGTTCCTATATAGCTTTGTGAATTACTTGATTCGAAGGTAGCATTATCATTTGGAGTAAAAGGAAGTATCTCTCCAACTATTGAACTATTAGTACTTTTACTACAACTATTAAAAACATCATACATATTACAATCCTTGTAGATACTAAGTTATATCGCTTATTACTATGGGCTAAATATAAATAACTGCTATATTAGGTATTTATTATTAAAATTAGTCAGTAATGATAACACAAAATAGCTGTAATTGCAATTGTTATAAGATCCATTCCAAGCGTTAGCTGTGTTATTTACTTAATTGCAAGCTTAGCA
>CAKMZJ010000138.1 GCA_929200395.1 Candidatus Gorgonimonas eunicellae
TTAGTACTTACGTGTCATGAGTAAGTTTATACGCGATCAATAGGTTCTTGAATTGTATGTAATGCTTTTTGCTCTATATAATTGCCGGGCGTAATGACTTTTTTTATATTCATGCAAGCTATGAAATTATTAAAATAGCTTTTATCTATAAAACCATCAGCCCAGTCAAAAATTATGCCCCCTATACAGCCATCTAATGCTGTAAGCCAACACGCCCCTGAACAACAAGATAATTCTCCAGATACTATACAGTAAATAATAGGTGCAACTATTGCCCCCAAATAAGCACAATTATCATTGGTGCTTTTCCTTGTTTTTTTTAGTAGCGAAGTAGCTTTTTTTTCTGCTAAAACATTTAGCTTTGTATTATCCGTAGAATCAAAATATACATTTGATATTGTATATGGTATTTTTGTTGAATAATACCTTCTAACAGAACAATTTGAGCTAACTATGTTGTCGTATTTTGCAAGGTGAATATTTCCAGCTAAATCGAATATAAGTGTGTCTTTAGTTTCAGGAATAAAGCGTGCTGTAATTAATTTATTAGAGAAATTTTCATAATAAAATGTATCATTAGTTTTACCTTCAATAGCTTCATGTTTTATAATTAATTTTTTACCCTCAATAAAAACCATTAATTTCTTATTTTTATATCTATCGTAATTTATAGATTCATCTTCATTTTTATTCGTGATTTCACTTATATCAACAGGAAAAGTTGTCGTTCCTTCCACTTCTGCAATTTTATGCCAAGCTTGATTACAATCATAGACATTAAGTATCCCTGTTTTTAAATACACAAATAAATATCTACTATTTTCACTAAATGCTACATCGCTAATTGAATCTGCTGATAAATCAATAGGTAGTTGTTCCCAATTAACCATTTCATTTGCATTATTTTTAAAAGCAATATTACTGCTCCATATGCATAAATTATTATTTTCTATACCTATAGTATAAATATTATTATCAGCATCAATGCCTGCTACAAGGATATTCTCTTTTGGAAGATTTATTTCAAATCTATTAGTACTTGTTGAATCCTCTACAAATTCTTTTAATTTAATTAACGATAAACTGCTATTTGCCTCGCTATTATCGAGCACCATAATTGCATAATTATTAGAGCTAAAAGCTATATTTTGGGAAGAAAACCAAGAGGGTTTAATTTTTATTTTTTCTATAGTTTCATCAGGATATACTAGAGTTAATTGGTTTCCAGAGTAACAGTCATCAGTATATGGTAATTTGCAGCAAAATACATTTAGTGGTTTAAAGTAGTCTTTATAATACACTTGTTGACTATATGCTAAATAAGTATGTGTTGCCTTAAAAAATTGTAGATTTCTTTGATTTAATTCTTTAATTAAGCCATTAATTGCTAATTCTTGTGTATGCTGTATGTTTTTAATAGTAGCAGACTGTTCTGTTAAAGTTGTGGTTATTGCATTATTATATAGTTGATTTTCTGGTTGCGTTGTTATGACTTGCATAGTTATATTCCCATATTATCTTACAATTTTATATAAAAAATTATTAGAGCATGTAACAAATTCATATTAAAGCTTGATGTTTAAAGAGATTTGTAGTTTTTGGTTTAATACTGACTAAATCAAGAAATACTAACGCAAGATAAAAGCTTAGAAGACTTGCACTCTGGGCTTCGTTAGAACACTTTGAAATACACTTGCATTCCTGTAACATTTTGCCTCGAATTGGATCTTTTTCTTTAGCCCTGAAACCTAGGATTTCCATTTGCTACCTGTATAAAAATCTTAGTAGTCAGTACTATATAACTTAGATATACTTTTAGCCCAATAGTTCAATATATACAGGTGGCAGTTGGAAATACGAGTTTTCAGCAAGTGATTGTAAGTTTTTAGCTAAGGCAGTTTTTCGTAGGTTTAGTGTCGACTAAATCAAGAAATACTAACGCAGGATAAAAACTTAGAAGCCTTGCCCTCTGGGGGTTATTAAAACGGTCTACTTCATTGTTAAAATATTTTGAAATGCACTTGCATTCGGGCAATATTTTGCCTTGAATTAAATCATTTTACTTAGCCCTGAAACCTAGTATTTTCATCTACCGCGTGTATATAACGTGATACTGTACTAGTAACTACTGTAGTATCTAAGTTTAACCTGACAATAACCTTAAAAATTAGCAGTCTGTTAGTTACAATTAATTAAATAAACGTGAGTTCGACAAATTTTAGACTATAAAATAGCACTGTCGGAATAATTAAGATCGATATTAGGTTTTTGTGGTTGTCTAGAATACCCTATCAAACCGGTTATTAAATTCACACAAAAATTTGCTTGGGATCTATGTCTAGTATGCTCAATCCTCATAAGTTAATACTTTGAAGTAAATTAGTATGACTTCTATTTAATATATACAGATATTAATAGTTACATTTTTTATATCAATTAAAACACGTCTCTTATCAAATAAACATGGAATTTAGTTATGCCAATATGCATCAATCCACGTACATCTTTAGCAACAAACTCATTCTCAAGAGTAGAGTTACCTCAAACATCAGTTCACAACAAAAGCAATCTACAAAATGATCTGCCAATTGTAGAAGCTGTTTGTAGCGGTGATGTTAAAGGGCTACATGAAGAAATTAGCAAATGTAATTCTGATATTCATCAAGATTACCAGTCAAACGGCGCAACATGTCGTAGCCCTTTAATTTATCTAGCCACTAAAGAAAGACATCCTGATGTCATAAAAGTCCTGCTTGATTATGGCGTTGATATTAATGTTTGCAATGAAGAAGAAAATTCTGCTCTTCTTCTAGCTTGTAGTATTGGAAATAAAGAGATAGTCAAATTATTACTTGAGTATGGTGCTGATAGCAATCTAGCTAAGAGCAACGGTGAAGCTCCGCTGTATCGTGCAGTGTATTATGGTTACAAAGAAATAGTTGATCTATTGCTTAGTAATGGTGCTGATGTTAATCAGATATGCAAGACTAAACCTGAACAAGTATACGGCGTTACCCCACTATATTCTGCCCTTATTTATGGTTATAAAGAAATAGCTAAAAGTTTAATTGAACTTGGTGCTGAAGTTAATATTCTCTGCGGATCGAAAGGAACTCTTCCATTAACTATAGCTGCTACTAATGGAGATGTAGATATGGTTAAGTTATTATTGGAATCAGGTGCTAATATTAATATGGATAGCTATAATTCCTCTCCACTTGAATCCGCTTGTGAAAAAGGACATTTCGATATAGCTAAAATTCTTCTTCGTGGTGGAGCTGATCTTTCAGCCAAAGTTTTAATGAACTGTAAACGATTAACAAAAGACAAACACCCTGAGATATACCGCCTAATAAAAGCTTGCGTAAAAATTCGAATTTCGGAAAAAAACCAAGATATTCCAGGAGTAAAAAATCAATATCTAGAGACTCCTATTGTTGCAGCTTGTAGAGCTGGCGACAAAGAATGGTTAAAAAAAGTAATAAAAGATTGTCCTTATGCAATTTATAGTACCTATAGAGAAGATAATGGTTTTTTAGTTAAAAAAACATTATTGTCTATAGCATGTAAAAGCGGAAATCAAGAGATAGTTGAGTTTTTAATTGATAATGGGGTTGATATCAATATGTGTAATTCAGATGGAGAACACCCTCTATATTCCGCTTCTTCAAAAGGGCATTACAAAATAGTTAATATGCTAATTAAAAAAGGTGCCGACCCAGAAGAATTTGATAAATGCTTAGCTATTGCCATTAAAAAAGACTATGATACTGTTATTAACATTCTAAAAAATGCTCAAGAAAATAGCAAGCAGGAGAAAAAATTTCCCGACAATACTGAACGTTATGCTTTTGATAATTTAGCTTTTGTCAAAGGATAACAAAGTTTTTACGTAACTTCTAAAATGAATACATGTTATTATCTAAACCTCAAACTAACAATAGTCTTTAAAAACTTAAAGCCTGTTAGTTACAATTAAATCAATTCCTAAAAAATTAACATTTTAATCTTTATATGATATTATATAGAGGGCTATGATTTCTTAATTAAATTATTTGAAATAGCTTATTCACCCCCCCTTCTAAGTTAATGCTTTGAAGTAAATTAGCATGATTTTTATTTAAAATATCTTTTATTTAAATACGGATATTAATAGTTATATCAATTAAAACATTTTTTTTAAACAAACATGGAATTTAGTTATGCCATCATTCATTAATCCACGTACATCTTTAGCAACAAACTCATTCTCAAGAGTAGAGTTACCTCGAGCATCAGCTAACAACAGAAACAATCCACAAAATTATCCACCAATGTCAGCAGCTTGTCGTAGCGGTAATGTTGAATGGCTACGTGAAGAAATTAACAAATGTAAAGCCGATGTTTATAAAGATTATCCATCTGAAGGCTTAACATGTCTTAGCCCTTTAATTTGCATAGCTGTAAGAGAAGGACATCTTGAAATCCTTAAACTTTTGCTCCAGAATGGCGTTGATGTTAATGCTCGCGATAAAGAAGGAAATTCTGCTCTTCTTCTAGCTTCTGGTTTTGGACGTGATGATATAGTAGAATTCTTACTTGATCATGGTGCTGATATCTATATGACTAACTGCAACAATGAAACTCCTCTCCATATCGCAGCATATTATGGTCATAAAACAATAGTTAACCGTTTGCTTGATTATGATATTGATGTTAATCATATATCTAATCAAGGATATGGCTTTACCCCATTATATTATGCTGTTAACTATGGAGATACAGAACTAGTTGAATCTTTAATTAAATATGGTGCTAAAATTAATATTCACTGTGGAACACGAGGAACTACTCCGTTATGTAGCGCTACTCTTCAAGGCAATTTAACTATGGTTGAGTTATTATTAAAATCGGGTGCTAATACGAATATGCATGACAAATATAATTTGCATCCAATTGAAATTGCTTGTACAAATGGATATGCAGAGATAGTTCAGCTGTTACTTCATAATGGTGCTGATATTTCAGAAGATATATACAGAGAGTGCATACGAGTAACAGAATATAAATATCGTGATATATACGACATAATAAAAACTTGCAACAAAAATCGAATCAAGCTAGCACAACAAAGTAGTCCAGAAAGAAAAAATCAATTCCAAGAGGCTCCTATTGTCGCAGCTTGCAGAAATGGAAACATAGAATGGTTTGAAAAAATAATAGAAGAGCATCCTTATGCAATTTATAGTACCCATAAAACTGGTAAGAGTATTGATATAAAACATAAAAAAACACTATTGTATACAGCATGTAAATACGGACATGAACAGCTAGTTGACTTATTAATTAATAAGGGTGTTGATGTAAATATGTGCATATCTGCTAAAAAAAATCCTCTATATATCGCTTCTTCAAAAGGATATCACAACATAGTTAAAAAACTACTTCAACAGGGTATCGAAATTAAAGATATTGATAAATGCATAGCCACTGCTGACAAAAACAAGCATTATATTACTGTTAACATTCTAAAAATTGCTAAAGAAAATAGCGAGAAGGAGAAAAATTTTCCTACTAATCCTGAATGTTATGCTTTTGATAATTTAGCTTTTGTTTGAAGGTGACATGCTCCCCTCCCTAAAGGAAGGGGCTTCCTAATTCATAGCGAATTGCT
>CAKMZJ010000139.1 GCA_929200395.1 Candidatus Gorgonimonas eunicellae
AAGTTTTTAGTCAAGGCAGTGTTTCGCAGGTTTAGTGTCGACTAAATCAAGAAATGCTAACGCAGGATAAAAGCTTAGAATACTTGCCCTCTGGGGCTATTAAAAAAATCTACTTCATCGTTAAAACACTTTGAAATGCACTTGCATTCCTGCAGCATTTTGCCTCGAATTAGATCTTTTTCTTTAGCCCTGAAACCTAGCATTTTCATCTTCCACGTGTATAAATCTTCTAAATTGCCTTTATCATGTAAATGATATTTCTATTCCTGTAGCTTATCATTGTGTAACAAAAACAGTAAAAAGTACTAATCCTAAAACAAATAAAGTACAACAAAAATCTGAGTTTAGCAAAAATCATCACTTTCGTGACTTAGCATATCAATGCTGTAAAAATAAAATAAATTTTCACTATATACTAGCATACAGCTGGTTTAGCTCTAAGAAGAATATGAATTTTATCAAGCATAAGTGTAAAAAACATTTTATTATAGCATTAAAATCTAACCGTCTAGTATCTCTTTCTAAAAAAGATCTTTTAGCCGGTAAATCACAAATAATAGATAGCTTAAAAACTATAGAAAATTATCCAGTACGATGTTGGATACCAGGAGTGGATTTTCCTGTCCTGATATACAGCCAAGTCTTTAATTGTGATTCAGATAAACTTAAGACAATCTACAAAAAAAGGTAGAAAGTCGAATTATTCCATAAAACATTAAAGCAAAATACAAAAATGGTAAAATCATTAGCACATACAGCTTGCACTCAAAATAATCACTTGTTTATTGTTTACTAATGTTTACTTCACTCTATATTTTGACTAGAATCAATTTCAATAATGATTCTGTTAAATTAGTTCGCAGTAAGAATAAAAATATACATAAATGCACTTAAGCTATATTATTAATAGGTACAACGGTTAACTTGAATAAATAATTATAGAATTATATAATTCTATAAAAATAAAGAGAGTATATAGTGCAAATTTCAAATAGCATGCAGAATATTAATATAATACCAAATAATAATATAGATTCTACTAGCTTAGATCAGCATAATATAGATATAGAACAACAACTTATAAACAACCAAAATTTAGAAGCAACTCGAATATCTCGATTTAGAACGCGAATTTTACAACCATATGAAGTGTGCAGAAGAACTGCCCGTAATAATCCTAAATTATTGAAGGTTATATTTGGAATTATTTTTATTATGCAGGGTATTTCTTGGCTTATATGCTCTCTCGGAGGTGCTAATATAATAAATATATCATCAGAAACTTTAAACATAATGTTAGTTATTAACGCAATTTTAACGGTAATAGAAGTTATTGTATGTCTTCTAAACTGTTATCATGAATCAAGTTTCCCATTTTCAATTTGTAATTCGTTAAAGTTAGATTCTCTTGTAAAAGATCTTAAGAAAATAAAATATAAAAAGTTAGAAGGATATCAAGGTAATATAACTGAGTTTTTAAATAAGACTAGTATTATATTATTAGAAAAACTTAACAGTGAATTTCTTAAAGATCCGATAGTGTATAAAAAACAACTGTATAGTTTTCAAGCGTTTAAAAATGCAATAATACAATCAAGAGGCATAGTGCCTCATGATAGATCATTATTGGAAATAAATGAGATAAAAAGAATAAAAACATCTGATAGCGATATATTAGAAAGTATAGTTTAAATTGTTTATTCTAATATGTCTGTGTTGCAATTTTATAGATATCTATTGATTATATTAGTTTAATTAATTTAAATAATCTTCATAACTTTTTTGCGATTAAAGCTAGTTTTTTTAGCACTGTTTCAATTCACGCACCTGTGAAAGCACAAGCATTTTCTTACAAGCTAGTCATTAGCAATGATATAAAAGAAAAAAGTAGCCTAAAAAAATTACTGGTACTTGTTAAGGAAAATAAATATCAAGAAGCTCTATCTTTTGCTAAGGAAATAAAAAAGGTTCTAATAGAAAGATCCATAGTTTTTTATGGAAAACTCCGAAACGAACAGGATTACAGTTAAAATCAGTCTCTATTATGAGTTTGCTTGAAAAAGGTGAAAATATGGGAAGCATTGAAAAAGAAGCATTAATATCAGCCATCGACCCTTCTGATGAGGCTCTAGCAAATTATGTAGAGAGATGCATGGATGCAGATTCGCTAACAAATGATCACTTTAAGCTTCAGCAAATGCACGTTGATCAATCATTTAACCATACCGTCGCATCAGCACTGGTTAAATTTAGCCAGTATAAAAAGTTACTACCTGAATAAGATAATAACTAGTTTTACAACAACATTTTAGTTAGCTCAATAAGAAAATTGGCTAAAAATACAGTCATCATATTTCCGTTTTCTAATCACTATACATTATTTTTGGTGTAGCCCCTTAATTTTTATATTTTAGTTATGATAACAACTAAAATATAAAAATTAAGGAGCTTAGCAATGGATATACCATCAAATAATCAAGGAAGCGGAACAAATATTACAGATGAAAATAAGCATAAAACATCAGATATTTCTACAGCATATTCCCCAAACTCTAAATTGGTTTCCCACAAGGCAACATCTGGTAAACGTATTATACCTTCTACAGATTCAGCAGAGGAACAACCTCTATATAAAAAAAAATCATTAAATAGCAAAGTAGGTGTAGTATCTACATCAACACCCTCTATACACACCATTAATATTGAAAATTCGTCTTTGGATGTTGAATCCATTTTAGGCAGAGACGATGTCGAACAAATGAAACAGTTGATAAGCACTGATTTTTCTGAAAACAAAAATTTGCTACCTAATAGCAAGGGGCATACGTTACTGCATAAAGCCGCTGAATACGGTGCTTCAAACTGTGTAAGAGTGCTTATTGAAAAATCGCCAAATGATGTACAGAAAAAAGATTATGCTAACTGCTTACCTCTGCATCTAGCGGCTTCAAAAGGGCATACAGACTGCGTAAAGATTCTTACTGAAATAAATCCTGATTCATTACAACATAAAGACTGTTTTGGGCAAACACCAGTTCTTTTAGCGGCAAGGTACGGAAAAATAGATAGTCTTAAGTTCATGCTTAACTTTGATAGTGGAGTGGAGGCATTGTGCAGACGTGATGATAGATACTATTTTACTCCTCTTCACTGGGCAGCGAAAAATGGCGATATATCCTGTGTCAAGATTATTGTTGAAAAAGATCCAAATACGATGGCTAAAAGAGACCATTTTGATTACACTCCCATTCACCATGCTACTGAACATGGATATACAAGATGCATAGAATACTTTGTTAAAAAATCTCCTGAGTGCTTAAGCCATAGTTATTGTACTCAAACTCTAGTTCAACTAGCTATTCAACATGGTCATACCAAAGCTTTACAATATATGCTTAATCAGAAAGTTGTCATAGAGCAACTTACTAAATTTAAGTTATATCATAATTTCATAACTAGCAATAAAAAATGTGCACAATTGATTAAAAATTCACGAGAAAAAAATAAAATGCCATTTAAACCAGTTAAAAACTTTGATATAAATCAGTTTAATGCGACATACTGCCAAAAAAAACAATCTTTGACAGTAGAAGCTCTGACTGACAGTAATAATTATGGAAAAGAAAAAGTTAATAAATCTTCAGCTATTAATCGATTAAATCTAAACCCTCAGATAGAAACTGCACCAGATGAAATAAATCAGGCAAAAGCATTGCTATCGGGGTTAGGAAGTGTAGGTGTTTGTGCACGGTGTCAAGTTTATGGAGGTGAAAAAGAAAGTGAGTTCTGGTCTATGGGGGATGCAAGTGCTTGTATACAAATGATTAAAACACTTGCCTATCTAGGGGCAAAAAATATACATGTAAAACTATCACCTCCTGATGATTCTCCTTTTAATCTGCGTAAGGGCTATAATGCGGATGATAGAAAGAAATATAACAAGAAACAACGTATCGCTTTATCCAAACTAGCTTATCTGTTACCAGAATTTAATATTAATGACGGTACTCCACAGGAAATCAGCGTATTTGACAGTAAGGTGATTATTTCCTGTTGTGACGACCCTGTTGAGGATATTCCTGTTGCATTCTCATTCATTGCTCCTTGTATAGATTATAATTGTTATCAAAAATTATTTTCTGAGAATTATATCCATATATATCCCTATCGTTTTCAATCTGAAAAACAAACTATATATACTGATATTGATGGTGAAGACTGTAATATAATCCCAATAAATGCACCAACAAACTCGGTTGTTGCTAATCTGGAGACTAAAAGAGAAAATGATGTAATAAAACTGCAATCTGACAATCACAATAAAGAAATATTGTTTGAATCTATTAATCAATTGTGTAGCTACAGCAAAAATAAACAAGCACTTGTTGGTGTTGTCTATGGCTTACACCATAAGAACCTACAAGGATTAAAAAGTTATATTCTAATAAATTGGTTTGATGCCATTAAGGCAGAAGTTAAAAAAACAGGGGATGATCGACCGGTTATCATAATAGGTACTGCCAACTCACTTGATTCAGGAACTCTCAAAAAAGTAGTAGAGACTACTGGAGCTAAGATAGTTGACTTCAGCAATGATAATGCTATAAGGGGTTTAATACCATTGAAGTCAGGTGAATTTATCCTCGGTATTATGCCCAACCTGCCACAACCTGCCTTCAATAAACTGGTTAGACACTCCAATTTACCAACTTTGGCAGAAGGTGCTAATTTAACCTCTTTTCTTTTGCAAAACGGACACGCTCATCTTTCTCTATTGCCCTCAGGAAATACGCCCGTTGCCCAAGATATGGGGTATCCTTTAGAAGCATTAAAAGCACAAGCATTTTCTTACAAACTGATCATTGGCAAAGATAAAAAAGATAAAAATAAACTGGAAAAATTGCTAGAACTTGTTAAGGAAAATAAATACCAAGAGGCACTGTCTTTTATTAAGGAAATAAAAGATAGTCTTGACACAAGAGGACATGATTTTTTATGGAAAACTCCGAAACTAACAGGATTACAGTTAAAATCAGTAACTATTATAAGCTTACTTGAGAAAGGTGAAAATATGGGAAGTATTGAAAAAGAAGCATTAATATCAGCCATCGACCCTTCTAATGAAGCACGTGCAAATTATATAGCAAGTTGTTTAGAGGAAGATTCGCCAACAAATGATCACTTTAAGCTTCAGCAAATGCACGTTGGTCAATCTTTTAACCATGCCGTCGCATCAGCACTGGTTAAATTTGGCCAGTATAAAAAGTTACTACCTGAATAAGATAATAATTAGTTTTACAATAATATTTTAGTTAGCTCAATAAGAAAATTGACTAAAAATACAGTCTACAGTCATCACATTTCCGTTTTCTAATCACTATAAAAATTAAGGAGCTTAGCAATGGATATACCATCAAATAATCAAGGAAGTGGTGCAAAGATTACAGATGAGAATAAGCATAAAACATCAGATATTTCTACAGCATATTCCCCAAACTCTAAATTGGTTTCCCACAAGGCAACATCTGGTAAACGTATTATACCTTCTACAGATTCAGTAGAGGAACAACCACCATATAAAAAAAATCATTAAATGGCAAAGGTGCGAC
>CAKMZJ010000140.1 GCA_929200395.1 Candidatus Gorgonimonas eunicellae
CTGATTAAACAAGGAACTTACTTTAGTCTTTTATATTCGTGCTAAGTTAAAAAGTAATAATGCAGTTTAAAATCCTAAAATACTTACCAACTGGAATTAGTAAAAAGATTTACTTCATTGTTAAATCTTCTTAAAGATCTATGATCATTCCTTTTGTCTTTTGCCTTGAGTTAAATCTTTTACTAATTTTTGAAAGATAGCATCGTTAGATAAAAAAATAACACAAAGCACATCATTTTAGTAAATATTAAGACATTATTTTTCCTGCATAACAAGTATTTTTTCATTGAGTAACTTTTAGATTATTCAGTCAAGCATCTACTTTATGAATTTATAAGTGTTAAAATTTATATGCTATAATAGTAGTTATAGAGAGCATATTAGAAAATTTATAATAAAAAGTATTCTGATAGTTTTTAGTTATTATTTTATATTGCACAACATATGATTAACTAAAAGGTGTAGCTGTTAGTAAATGGGTTTAAGCCAGCGATTACAAGTTTTTGGAAGGTATTACAGTATTTTTTATATTTAGTGTCAGATACATCAAGCAAATGCTAATACAGGGTAATATCTTAAAGGTTTACTATTCATAGCTGTTAAAAATATAGGAGGAATATTCTACAAAATCAATATTTTTATACAACAATTATCTATTAATTTTAATAATCTATAAATTAAATGGTAATTACATCAGTATAAAATTTTTTTGCAAAAAGCATATAGAGTTTTAGCCTATATTTTCATTATACTTATATAAAAATGAAAGTAGGTTGCTTAATTAAATAATACACTAGTATATAGTTTTATTTTTTTATAAAACTTTACAGTATTATGTTTTTTTTGTAAAAAATATTTTTATCAATTTAAACTCTTAATTGATAATTTATGTGTCTTATATATTAAATATATGTATATGACGTAATAAAGTTATTTACATAATGCTATAAGATACTTTTAAACGATAAAAATAACCAGTTAAATTATAACTCGCATATAATATGCTATTAATAATTAAGTATAAAAATCAAATTAAAAGTTTATCTTGTACCATAGTTTAAAAGATAGTGTTTTAATTTGTTGCTTAATTTTTATAGTCTATTGCGTAGACCAACCTAAGAGGAAACAACTATGTTATCTAGTAATGATAGAGTTAATAGATTAATAATAGGTAAAATTATAGGTTTAATTTTTGGGGGGATTGCTTTTTGGGCGTCAGGTTTTTTTGTGCCTGGATTTTCATTAGAATTTAAATGGGGTTTTTTATTATGGTATGTGTTGTTTGGTCATATAATTGCAAATACTATTAATGCAAAAGAGTATATAGAAGAGGTATATAAATTACATATACATTGGAGTATACCCTGTACTATGGTTGGCGGAGCTTTAAGTTTATCTCTTGCTCTTATGATGCATCGAGCACAACAAGGAAAAATACACTTTTTAGTATTATCTGCTTCTGGTCATAGACTATCATCACCTTATTGGTTTGTATTAGATGCTATTTTAGGAGCTATCGTGATAGGATTTATTTTAAATACGTACTGTAAGAAATCTAAGTCTTAATATATAAAATAAAGTTAAAATATAATATTCATTGCATGACAAATTACTTGTAATTTTAATCACTTATACACTTTCTATCAGAAAGTGTATATGATTAATGTTGTTTAAATAAAGGGTACTAGTATGTTTAATGAAGGAGTTCGTAATTCTAAGAATAAAAATATAGCGGCATCTACAGAAAAAAAATCTCAAAAAAATAACAGAGACAGTAAAGTAGATAAAACCAAAGAAACATCTAGTGGCAGGGCAATTATAGTACGTGATGACCCAGACAAACTAACGGATGAATTAAATAATATTACTTATAGTGACAGCGATTCTAATGAAATATCGGAAAGAAAAATTACTGCAAACGTTCCAATGGAAGCAGAAATAGTAATCATAAATGATGAATTAACGGAAGCACATAAAAGTTTATCTACCCAATGGAATAAAAATAAAGCCATACAACGAGTACTAAAGGAAGCAAACAAAAGCTATAGCGATAATCTAGATGAAGGGATACGTGAGATAGAAACAGTACTAAAGGGACAAGAGGAAGCTATTAAAGCAATGACTTTGTTTGGAGGTGGAGAGCTGGACAGATATAAACAAAATATTGTAGTTTCATACGAAAAGTTACGAGATATAAAAAGTACATCTGATAATTTTGAATCTATTGATGAAAACTTTAAAAATAATATAGAAATTGTATCTGCAAATTTAGACAAAGAAAAAGATAAAATTATAAATGTATCTGTAGATATAAATAAAACATTAGAATTATATGATTATTTATTAAAAAAGTTATCTAGATGGAAGCAATTACAGAAAGAACTAACAGAAGTAGAAATGCTATCGTATATAAATAATGGAAAAAGTTTAACTGAAAATACTAGCGGTTTAGAAAAACAAAATAATAGTATAATAGAGCTGTTACAAAAAAACAATCACGAGCTTAATATCTTAGAAAACAAAACAGTAGTCGTAGAATCTTCGGCAAGTACACACAGAGATATATTAGATTTATTAAAAAACTCACCAAGTAAAAAAAAGGATATACAACAATATTTAGCAGAAAATAAAGATAATATAGATAAATTACAACAGTTAAAACGAGAGTTAAAATATAATATAATGCAATTAAATGATGCAAGAGATGAACTAATAATTATAAACAATATTCAAACAAATACAGATAAAAATTGGTTTGATAAGTTAAAGCCAGAATCTCTAACTACTATACAAAACTTAGAAGATAGCCAACTTTCACTTGCTGCATTAATTACTAACATAGATAGCATATGTGAATTCTATAATTCACATGAAACAGCAATGCAAGTATTTTCAGAGGCAATAGAACCAGTAAACAATCTTCTAAATAAAATACAGGAAATTAGTAGTAGGTGTACTAAGAGAGATGTACTTGATAAAATTGCAGTGGTTTTTATGGCGGTTTTAGCTTGTATATTTTTTGTGCTTATCGTCAAGCATGCATTGCCTTTATTTTTATTTTTAATAGTAGCTACAGTGTTATTGGGTGTTACTGCTGGTATGCTATCTAAAAGTAATAATGATGATAAGCAAGCAGCCTTATCTTTTACTAAAAATTTAACTGATAACCTCTTACATGATACTGATGATGTTAATAAAAAATTAGTATTAAAACAAATATCTCAAGCACTAGATGATAAAGATTATTATAAAACAATTAAAAAATTTAGAAAACTGTTATTAGATAAATGTAATAAAGATATTAATTTTGGAGATAATCTTGAGGAGGGGCAGGGTTTTTTTATGGATCACTATATGACAGGTTTTCTTCAAGAAATATTTGGATTTATACATAAAAATATCCCCGATGAAGATGTTCAAAAATTACAGGATGCAAAAAAATCTTATTTGATAAAAATGATTACTGATCCTGATAATAGTATCATCGAAAAATTTATAGAAGATATTACTTTGCAGGATATTAAAGACCACAGGCAGTTCGTCGAAGAGCCAATTCAAAAGGAAACGTTGAAAGACATGATAGCATATGGCCTGTTTACATATTTTAAAACAGAATTTCCATATGATGAAGCTAATATTCGGAAACTTTCCGATCCTAACGTTAGGAAACGCAATATATGATAGGTAGATTTGCTTGCAATCAATTATTATAACGTATCTGTTAGCTCTGTTCTATATTTTAGAGCTTGAGCTAAAGTATTATAATTGATAAACTCTAATTCGCCTCCCATAGGTACTCCTTGTGCTAATCTAGTTACTTTAGTTTCTGGTCGGTCTTTTAATAGCTCAGCAATATAGTAGGCGGTTGCCTCACCTTCTACAGTGGAATTAGTTGCAAGAATTACCTCGTTGATATTATATTGCTTGATATATTGCAATAACTTGTCTATACCTAAATCTTCAGGTGTAACTCCATCTAGCGGAGATAAGTTCCCCATTAAAACAAAGTATCTACCAGAGTATGCTCCTGAGCTTTCAAAGGCAAACATTTCTGCTGGTCCTTCTACAATACAAATAGTTTGTTGATCGCGTGAGTGATTAGAGCAAATAAGACAAATATCGTTATCAGAAAGCATTTGGCAGTATTTACAATTGCCTACTGTATTAATAGCATTCATTAAAGAACGAGCTATATCTCGACCGTTATCACGATTATTTTTTAACAGCGATAAAGCCATACGTTGAGCACTTCGAGGCCCTACTCCAGGGAGTAGGCATAGGGCTTCAATTAAGCATTTAATAGATTGACTAAACATTGGCAAAATATAAGTTTATGCCTTTTTAATACTAGCCATTAATAAAAAGCTATAGAGTAGTAAATAGGCAATGTAATTAAAGGTTGATGTAACTTTAAAACGGCATATCCATGTTATCAGGAAGATTTAAACCTTTAGTTAACTCAGATAATTTTTCTTGACTAGCTTGGCGGACTTTTTCAGTGGCATTATTAAACGCACCAGCTATAAGCTCTTCTATTACTTCTTTTTTTTCAGCTAAAATACTTGGATCTATATTAATAGAGTGCACATCATATTTACCGTTTAATGTGATTTTTACTAATCCGCCTCCAGACTCTCCTGTAACTTGTAAATTATTGCCTAAATCTTCTTTAATTTTTTCCATATCGTCTTTCATTTTTTTTGCTTTTTCTAACAAATCATTCATTATGTTATTATTCATAATATAAACTCCATATTGAAATTAAATAGTTGTATGTGTCTTCTATTTAAAGACAGATGTTTTTCAGTAAGTTGCTTGTTTATTTAAGAAAGATTTTGATATAAAAAATAGCAACATATTTCAAATGCATTAGTTATTAGCAAGATTTAATTAGTTTTACCTTGCTAATGTTCATGCAATGTTTCATTTTGAATTTAATCTGTCTTTATAAACTCTGAAATTATGCATCTTCAAGTAGAATATAGGTTTTCATAAATTAATTTATTGGTTAATTTTATAAACTTATTGATAAATTTTAACAATTAACACACATGATCTATTTGAATATACTCAACTTTAGTGATAAATAAAATATTATCTGATAATTTACGTTATCTTGTAAGTTAGTATTTTAAAGTATAAATGTGTGCAAGTGCAGTGCAACATATAGACTACAGATCATGATTAGTAAGCTATTGTACTGTACTCACAAAATAAATTATAGTACTTTTAACAAAAATTAGATGAAATAATTATTAAAATTTACTTATATACACCTTTAGGTAGAAGCTGTATATGCGTTATTTTCCCATAAGTATATTTTGTGTTTGATTCTAAAATCAAGCACATCCATCTTCTAGTTAGATCAATTCTACCATTTTTTGTGTTATTAGCCATTAGATTTTAAATCAACAATAATATAAATATTCAAAAATCATTTGCTAAGAAACATATCTTCAAGTTGAAGCTACATGGATAAAATTATAGTTTCAACTGAGGGATTTGAAATAATTCATTAAAGAAGTAAACTAAAGCTAACTAATTAAAAATGTTAGGGTTATCAAATATTTTACTATATATTCCTTATGCCTAAATAAGAGGT
>CAKMZJ010000141.1 GCA_929200395.1 Candidatus Gorgonimonas eunicellae
TATGCCTTATATCCCGTACCTAAAGGAACGGGTTTTACGGCACTTTTTGATAAAGTTATTACTCATTTAAATATAGCTCAGCTGAATTATCTAGCTGTTGTTTAGCTTTACGCCAAAATGGCATAGTTTGAGTAACTAAATTCCAAAACTTTTTACTATGATTTTTTTCGATTATATGGCACAGTTCATGTACTATTATATAATCGATACATATAGTTGGAGCTTTTATTAAATGTACATTGAGCATTAATTTACCAGAAGCAGAATAACTACCCCATTGCTTCTGTGCTGCATTTATATGCAACTTAGGAAGTTCATTAAGCCAATCTATTTGTGGTGCAATTTTAGCTAACCTTGTGCTAAAAACTTGCTCAGCCTGTGTTTTATACCATGCTGTTATTAATTGTTTTACTTGTTGCTGTTTATTTGTTGGTTGCTCTATAAGGTTAACTTGCAAACGGTTGCCTGTTATTGTTACTTTAATATCAGCGCTGTTATCGCTAATTACTTTTAAGACATAATGCTTACCTAAATAAAACATCATTTCGCCACTTACGTATTCTTTAGTAACCACATATTGCTGGCGATCACGAAAATAACTTAGTTGTTGGTAAATCCAGTTAGCCTTATTAACTACAGCATGACGAATATCAGTAACTGTTGTTAGTTGCGGTACCCGTGCTATTACTTCAAAGTTAGGTTTTACTTTAATTTGTATGTTATTAATATCATGGCGAGATATTAAGCAATTTATAGTTTCATCGCCATAGTTAAAATTAAAAGTTTCATTCATGCTAGCAAGCCTATTAGCCTGCTAGCTAAATAAATTTATTTATCTAACCGCAAGCGTATTTTTTTATTATATCAGTTATTATTGTTTCAATTTTATCTAGTGCTAAATTTTCGTGTAAAGCTGTGAAAATATTGCGTTCAATCTGTCTTTCAGCTTCTAATTGATTTAGCGAGTTTTCAGCAATAGCCTGTTCTATTATAGTATCAATACTAAGCACATAATCAAAGCATTGTTTTGCTGTTAGTTGCTGATTGTTAGTTATAATTACTTTTTGGGATAAATGTCTTTAAAAATATGACACAAAATAAACTAATTAAAAATATAAATGTCTATATAGGATATAAAGAAAACAGTATTATTATAAAATTAGAAATATATATGTTGGAAATGCAAGTTTTCAGCAAGTGATTATAAGTTTTTATCCAAAGCAGTGTTTTTCAGGTTTTGTATCGACTAAACCAGCTAATAACGAGGAATTAAAAATCATGATAGCAACATCTCCATACATTTACCAGCCTATATTACCAATAAAACTACCCTTATTAGATTTATCTAAAACTATAATTAAAGATAACATTACAGTTAATACCAAAGATTTAACTATATCTAATCGTGTAATTAATGAATTATCACTTAATGTTTATGCAAAAGCATCAGTTAATGAAAAAGAAATTGATGATATTATAGAATGTACAAATACTGCTTTTAAAAATTCCAGATTAAATAAAGAGCAAGTTATTAATGACATTAATAATGGAGTATCAGTTATAGCACTTAAGCAAGATGATAAAATTGTCAGTTCACTTATGGCTACAACATCACCTAAAATTACAATACATTCGCCCACACATAAACCAAACGATACAGTACATTTAGGTGCGATAGCATCTGTTAAAAAAGGTGCAGGAAAAGAATTAATTAACAAAACCGAAAAGTTATTAGCAAGCCAAGGTTTTAAAGAGCTTATTTTAACTGTCTTAGGTGAAGAAGATGATTTTATGCATAAGTACTATAAAAAATTATCTTTTAAACCTACAGGTCATCAATATATTATATCTTCTAATAATGGTGAAAAACTTAGATTAACCGGATATAGCAAAAAAATAGGACAAGATACACCTAGCTCTTTTGAGCTTCATACGGGTAAACACTTGTTTGCTTGAGTTAAATTTAGCTTACCAGTTAATAGGTAAGCTATGATTTTAAAATTAAGTTGTTTTATTTAGCTACTTGTATTACTGATTTTAACCTCTAGAAAACCGTTATTTATCTAACCGCAAGCGTATATTTTTTATTATATCAGCTATTATTATATCTATTATATCGAGTGTATCTAATGCTAAATTTTCGTGTAAAGCGCTGAAAATATTATGGTTAATCTGTCTTTCAGCTTCTAGTTGATTTAGCGAATTTTCAGCAATCGCCTGTTCTATTATAGCATCAATATTAAGCACATAATCAAAACATTGTTCTGCTGTTAGTTGCTTATTTTTATCTATAATTAACTTTTGCCCTAAATGTTTTAAAAACAAACCATAATAAGCATGAACTCTTTCATATTGTTGCTTATCTGTTAACTTATTTAATAAATCATAAGGGATACCATCAATTTGAGGCTCAGTAATTTGAGTGGCTACATCTTGCATAAACACTAGTTGATCAATAGCACTTTTTTTGCTTTCTATTGCTTGTAGTGCTTTTGTTAATAATTCCGATAATTTTTCGTGAGCATAACTATCTTTATTTTTTAAGCTTTCAACATGTTTAGCTAATTGCGATTCTATTTGAGCAGCTAAGGTTTTAGCTTCAGTTTCGCTAACTGTATTAATATCAATATCTTTATTTAGTTTATGTAAATGTATTTGTGGTTGTTTTTCTACTGTAATACCACTGATATTTTTATTAATAAATACTTTAATAGCATCTTCATAGTTGCTATCGTCTTCATCTTCACTGCTATCGGCGATAACTTGTTTCCTTAGCTCATTCATAGTTGCGAGCGTGTTTTTATAAGTCTGGCGTTTATCGTCGAAGAATGTATCTTGAAAATAATCTTGCGATTGCACGGCAATAGCTAAGCATTGAGCAAAATTGCGTAGTGCATTATAAAAGTCATTGCGCAATTTAAGTTTGCTATCTATGAAGGTTTTAGGGTCAATTTGTGGTGCTAACAATTGCCTGAGGGCAGCACCATCTTGTTTATTGTTAATCGGTTTAAAAATATCCCATAGTTTGGTGTGTAGCTGTGGTAACTTTTTATATTCAGTTGCCATAGCATTATACAAACCAGTTAAATCTTCAGGATTAAAACCATTAGCAGTTTCTTCAGCTTTCTTTTTATATTTAGCTATTGCCATATCTAAATCTTTAAGTACGCCACGGTAATCTATTAAATAACCAAACTTTTTGTGCTTATGAATACGGTTAACTCTTGCTACCGCTTGAATTATATTTTGGTTTTTTAACGGCTTATCAATGTATAACACTGCATTTTTCGGTTCATCAAAACCAGTTAATAGTTTATCTACCACAATTAATAAATCTATGTTGCCATCATCTGCTTTAAACTCTTTAATTATTTGCTTGGTATAAGTTTCTTCTTGTTGCTTGCCAACATTTTGTAGCCACCATTTTTGTACTATATCTTGAGTTTCAGTATTTACATCGTCATGACCTTCACGAGTATCTGGAGCGGATATTACCACCTTAGTATTTATTTTGCCGATTTTTGCAAATAATTGTTGATAGCAAATTGCCATTTTTTTAGAATCACAAGCTAGTTGTGCACGCATACCTTGGGCTTTAAAACTTCTAAAATGATCGCAAATATCATAAGCAATTAATTCTAAGCGAGCATCGGCTTGATAAATATTATTTTTATTAGCAAGTTTACGTTTTAATTCTCGGCGTTTTTCTTCAGTAAATTTTTCGGTAAATCTGTTAAAAAAGCTATCGATTTCAGCGGAGTTGATTTCTAGCTTAGACATCCGCTGTTCATAAATTAGCGGTGTTACTATTTTATCTGCTACTGCGTGTTCCATAGTATATGAATGAATCATACCGCCAAATTTTCTTACGGTAGCATCGTTTTTTAATAATGGGGTACCAGTAAAACCAATAAAAGCTGCATTTGGTAGTGCATTTTGCATTTGAATATTAGTTTCACCCTGATGCGAGCGATGAGCTTCATCAACTAATACTATAATATCTTTACTCGGGTTAAGACATTTAGCTGTTTGAGTTATTTCTGCAAATTTATTAATTATAGAAAAAATAATAGGTTGATTAGCTTTAATTTTAGCGATTAAATCTTTTTTAGTTGTTGCTTTAGCTCGGTCGCAATCACGGCTAGATAATTCACCCGCATGTTTAAAGGTAGTGAATATTTGTTGTTCTAAGTCTTTTCTATCGGTAACTACTATGATACTACATTTAGCTAACTGTTTTATATGTAATAACGCCTGAGTAACAAACACCATAGTAAAAGATTTACCCGAACCAGTAGTATGCCAAATAACACCACCATTGCGAGCATCTGGTCTTGCTTGGTCATTACCAAAACTAGTTAAGCGTTCAATAGTTTTTTCTACACCAAAAAATTGGTGATACCTAGCAATAATTCTTTTTATCTTTTGATCTTGATGAAAAATAGTAAAACGCTTACATAGTTTTAATAATCTATCGGGGCTTAATAAAGCTATTAAATGGCTATCTTGCTCAGTAACTGTTAATTGTTTGCTAGTTAGTTCTAAGTAGTTAGTTAAATGCTGTTTTCTATTAGAAAAAATATTTTTAAGTTGCTGATCATCAACTTTTTTATTTTTTATTTGCTGCTGTTCAGTTAGAGCTATACTTTGCTCTTGCCATATTGCCCAAAACTTTTCTGGCGTACTACAGGTTGCATATTTAGCTTTATAGCCATCTATAGCTAATAATAGCTGACTAAAAATAAACAACTGTGGAATTTCTCCAGGCTTTTGGTTACGAATTTGTTGTGAGATAGATTCCTCTATCCTTGTGGTTTTAGTATTTTTTGCTGTTGGTTTTTTAGCTTCAATAACTACTAAGGGTAAACCATTAACAAAACAGACAATATCAGGAATTCTAGTTTCAGTATTGGCAGTTACTGGCATTTCTTCGGTAACATGATAATAATTATTTGTTGGGTTATGCCAATCTATAAGTTTTATGGTAGCATCAACTTTTTGACCATCTACCGTTTGCGAAACAGCATGACCATAAACTAATTTTTCGTGAATTTTTTTATTGGTGCTAATTAAACCACCTTCCATAGCAAAGTTATTAAATTCATTAATAATTTTAGTGATGTTATGATCCGATAGTTTAAAAGTTTTACCACGAGCACTAATTTGCTGTTGTTGTAAAAACTCTGTTAATATATCATTCAAAATAACTTTATTATTATTAGTTCTCATATTGCCACATTGTTGTGGTGTAAGATACTGATAACCTAAATTAGCTAATAAAGTTAAAGCTGGAATTTTAGCAGCAAATTCTTCGCTAAAATCAATAGATGACATTTGGGTAAAATCCTTGTAAAAAACTAACTCAAAAATTTAACGATAAAAAATAATATATTTAATTAAATATCACCTATTGTTCCATAAAAAGCTTACAAAAAAAAGTTTTGTTTAAAAGAAAACTACTTTCATAGAATTTTAACTGTTGGGTTAGTATTACTAGTAATTTATCTGAATACCTATGAAAGCATGTATCTTGAAGTAAAAGATGTATATACACGTGGCAG
>CAKMZJ010000142.1 GCA_929200395.1 Candidatus Gorgonimonas eunicellae
TATAAGATCCATTCCAAGCGTTAGCTGTGTTATTTACTTAATTGCAAGCTTAGCACAAATATAAACTGCCAAAGTAGGTATCTTATTTAATAAACCTAAAATTGCTTACTGAAAACTAGCATTTTTCACTGCTACCTGTATATTAAACAAATAAAGTTTAATTTTTTAACACAAAAACAATACTTTTTGTGTTAAACAGGAGCAAAAAACATTGTTTTTTATCTAAATTTATTGAAATTATTTTTTATCGAACTCACATTAAAATAAATTTACTAAACCCGAAATTCTATTGCTATGGTTACTAAGTGCCTGGCTTAAAATATCTTCATTAGCAAACAGATTCAGCTTATTTTTACTACGTGTAACTCCTGTATACAGCAATCCATTTGTTAATACGCTATTAAAATTTTGAGGTAATAATAAAGCGACTTCATTAAATTCTGAACCTTGACTTTTATGCACAGTAATTGCATATGCTGGTTCATGCTCAGTCAATTGCGAGATAGGCACATATACGATATTATTTTCGCTATTTATAAATGCAGCTTGTAATTTATTTGCTACTGGTAATATTACTCCAGTATCGCCATTAGAGAGTCCAAAGTGGTAATCATTTCTATTTAATATGATTGGTCTTCCAAAGTAATATTTACCAAACTTATATTTATTGTACATTGGTATTATATTACGTTTAATTAAAATTGATTCTATTTCCTTATTTATTTGTCTTGTCCCATAGTGACTATCTTTAATGGCACATAATATTCTAAATTTATTAAACTCATTTAATATATCATGCGGGGTTGAAGTGGTTGTAATCTTTTTAAAATAGTTAACATATATTGTTAGTGCTAAATTTATAGCTTGATGCTGTAACTCAAGACTAGTAAAGTTATACCAACAGAGTTGAGAGTCAACTTCAGATAAACACCTTAACATTGTTTTATAATTGGTTTGTTTTATACTTTTAGCTAATTTACCTATAGACGAATTATCTTGAAACCTATAACTATGTTGTAGCTCAATTACTGAATCAGCAAGAGCTGATTGTGCTGTACTATTAGCGGGAAGGTTTTCACCCGTAACTGTTTCTAATAGTTGCTGTTGCTCGGTGCTGAAACCATCAGCCTTAGAGCAGATATCTGCTATTAAATTTCCTGGAGCTACTGATGGCAATTGGTAATGATCTCCTAAAAAAATTAAACGTATTTTCTTAGGGAGAGCATCCACTAAATATGCCATAAGCTCTACATCGATCATCGATGCCTCATCGATAATAATAATATCTGCAACGAGTTGATTGTTGCTGTTTTTACCTGGTATTGAAGTTTTATTGGTAAATTTAAGCAATTTATGTATAGTGGTAGCAGGATAAATATTAATATTAGAATTATTATTTTCTAACTGTTGTTTTAAATTAACTATAGTTTCATCCATTCTGGTAGCGGCTTTTCCAGTCGGGGCGGCTAGCACTACTGTTAACTTTTTATCATTATTCATCTGGGATAGTAACAAAATAATTTTAGCAACTGTTGTTGTTTTTCCGGTTCCTGGACCACCAGTAATAAGAGTAAACTTATTAAGGCAAGCATTAGTGGCAGCAACTTTTTGCCAATCTATAAGGCTATTATTTTGTTTGGGAAACAAGTCATCTAATAATGTCGTTAAAGTGTTGGTATCAGTAGTCAGCGAGTTATTTTGTAATAACCAATTGCTTATTTGTTGTTCATAGTTCCAGTAGCGGTATAAAAAAACATTTTGCTTGTTAATCACTAACATTGAAGTTTTACTACCATCACCAACTAATTCATTATTTTGCAAGCTAGTTAGCCATTGAGATTTTTCTTCATTAATATAACTTAATATTTGAGAACTAACAGCTTCGTCTTTAAATAGTATTTGGCTAGTGGTTGCTTGCCATCTCCAGCAACAATCGCCTCTATCTAGCGCATTACTAACTAAGCATGTTACTAAGGAAAGTAGCTCAGATTTACTTAACTTATACGACAGTACTGCTAAATGATAATCTATAGGTCGGATGATATTTTGTTGCTGAAGCTCTAATAGAGTTTTAAAAAGTTTTAATTCGTAATGCATAACTATCTTGATGAAATTTATAAATTAAGTAAAAGGTGTATAGATATTATGATAACATATGCAGATTAACAGTTTAAACTTTTCTGTAAATATATGGAATGATAATGAAGTCAATAATTATTGTCGGATTAGGCGCTACAGGTTTCTCTTGTGTAGAATACTTTTATAACCTTGGCATACCCATAAAAGTAATGGATACTAGAGATAACCCACCTAATTTAACAAAATTTAACAAGCTATTTAATGATATACCTTTGCATCTTGGTAGCTTATACGAACCATGGTTACTACAAGCAGATAAAATAGTAGTGAGTCCTGGAGTGTCTTTATCGTCTCCTGCAATACAAAAAGCAATCGCTAAGGGAATAGCAATTATCAATGATATCCAAATTTTTATAGATGCTTTACAACAAAGAGCAGTTAAACCACAAGTAGTCGCAATTACTGGTTCTAATGGTAAAAGCACTGTTGTTAGAATGGTAGAAAGTATCGCTAATAGTGCTGGGTTAAATCCAGCTATATGTGGAAATATAGGGATTCCTGTATTGTCGTTACTAAACAAAACTAATATAGATTTATTTATTTTAGAGTTATCTAGCTTTCAGTTGGATATAATCAATTATTTACCTGTAGAGGCAGCTACAGTATTAAATATAACTCCAGATCACCTTGATAGACATAAAGATATAGCAACATATACTGCTGTAAAAAATAAAATTTATCTTCATGCCGCTAATGTGGTACATAATGCTGAAGATAGTGCAACTTTACCTCAAAATACCAGCCAAAATGCCAATATAGTATCTTTTTCTAGTACAACACCTCAAAATAATCAGCTCGGCATAAATGTATCTAATAATCAACAGTATTTAGCCAGTATAACCAACAACTATTTAAACACTGATAAATTAATGGTAAAAGGCAAGCATAATCAGCTAAATGCACTTGCTGCTATAGCACTTAGTAAAGCTATTAATATTAATGATGCCGCTATCATTAAAGGACTTAAAACATTTAAAGGGTTAGAGCATAGATGCCAATGGGTTGGTTGTTATCAAGATGTAAATTGGTTTAATGATTCTAAAGCTACTAATATAGGATCAACTGCAGCTTGCTTAGCAGGTATTGAGACTAACCCAGTTAAGGGAATAACTCTATTAGCAGGTGGAGATGGCAAAGGTGTAGATTTTAGCCCGCTCACTGATATTATTAAGCTTAGAGTAAAAAATCTTATTGTTTATGGTAAAGATGCTCGTAAAATAGCCAATACTTTTGCTGATTATTGTTCGGTGCATCAAAGTAACAGCCTACAACATGCGGTTATAACTGCCCATAAAATAGCTAAAAGATTTGAAGCTGTTATTTTATCTCCAGCTTGTAGTAGCTTAGATATGTTTGATAATTTTGCACATAGAGGAGAAGTATTTATGCACTTAGTTGATGACGTTTGTAGTGATAGCTATACACCTTCAACTTGAAAGTGTATATAAAATTTACTGGGTTTATTTTAGATATTTAGCTAATAGTTTTAAGTCATTTTCTGAAATATCACCAGCTAAAAATTTCATATTTAAATAATCTAAAATTATGCCGTATTTAGACTTTAGATATTGTAATCTAGCCGCAAATACTTTTTGTCTAGCATTTAATACATCGGTAATATTTTTAGTTCCAGCCTCATAACTATGATGAATACTATTTAAATTATTTTCACTTGCTATCACTGATTTATATTGAGCACCTAATATTTCGATAGATGTTCTCAGCTTAGTAAATAATTTTTCAATATCAAGAGTAGTTTCTATTATAATAGTTTCTAATTTTCTATGAGATTTATCTAATGCTAATGAGCTTTCTTTTACTTCACTAATAGTTTTACCACCAGAATATAATGGCATGGTAAAATTAGCTCCAGCTTCAACTTTATTAGTTATCACAGAGTCCGACCCAGTATCATCATTACGTAAAAAACTTCTTTCAATCTTAGAAAATACACCTATAGTAGGTAGGTGTTTTCTTTTATTAGTTGTAAGTAGGTTTTCTTGCTCTTGAATCTCGAGAGCAGCTATTTTAATAGCTGCATTATTATTACGAGATTCGCTAAGTATAACCTGTAAATCCTTAGCAATAAATTGCTGCATTGGAATTTCATCAGCTAAATCACATATATTGTTTATTGGCCGGCCAATTAAAGATTCCAAAAATTTTATATTAACTTCGATATCTAGCTTTTTTTCTAAAGACATAGCTTTTGCTGTTTCATAGGCTGCCTCTGCTTCCAATGCGTCAGATTCTTTTGAATAACCCACTGAATACATTTCTTTAATTTGGTTTTTGTATTGTTGTAAAGCATATTCTTGGGATTGTGCTTCTTTAAAACTAGATTTTGAAATTAGCACATTAAAATAATACTTAGATATTTTTAAAATATGTTGCTGTAAGGCTAACTGATGCCCTAATTCGGCTTTATCTTTAGCTAATTTGCTCTGATTGGTAATACTCCATTTAGTTAAGTCAAAAATAGGTTGGTTAATACTAAGACTTATAGATGAACTATTGGATTTATCTGTATTGTCATTATGATGAACCTGGCTGTGTTTGTAACCTGCGTTAGCAGATACTGCTGGAAATAAGCTGGATCTGCTCTGTTTAATCGCTTCTTGAGCTCTTAAAACATCAATATTGCCTTGTTTTAACTCCGGATAGTATTTTATAGAGTCATAGTAAACTTCTAATAAACCATCCTTGTTCATTGCAAAACTAATACAGCTAAAAAATAAAACACATATATATGTAAAAGAGCTTAAATATTTATCCATTACCATATCCTAAGTTCGATTTGATTTATTAATATAATCTATATATTAATAATTATCGCTATTAATTTATAGCTATTCTAGCTTACAAAAACGTATAATTGTAACAAATGATTATTACTGATTAAACAAAAAAGCCAACTGCTAACTTAATACTTCTTGCTATTTTATTTAGGAAAACAGCTTAAAACTCAAAAAAACAGTTAAAAATTCAAAAAAACAGCTAAAACTGTTAAATATTAGCAAATTTACAGAAAATATTACCTTACTTTACTAGCAATGTACTGTTTTTATCCTCTGCTTAAACTTAGTGTCAACCTAATTTAAAATATAATGAATACTTTTATTATCAAAATTTCCTTCTTGCTATATATTTTTAGTATATAAATATGTTATAATGCTGTGTAAATTATTTTTTTTACCCAAATATCAGCTTATTTTACTTAAATGATACGTTTTAATGAAAGAAATTACTACTATTTTAGTAGTTTATAGTTTAAATATACATCTAAAATCTATAAATAAATTTATTTTAGATATTATTACAATAATCCCTATCATAGGTAAAAATATACACGTAGCAGATGAAAATGCTAGGTTTCAGGGCTAAGTAAAATGGTTTAATTCAAGGCAAA
>CAKMZJ010000143.1 GCA_929200395.1 Candidatus Gorgonimonas eunicellae
TATAGTCCTGAATTATACATCATTTAACCACAAGCAGAAATCATGTTACAATTTTTAGTTACTGTTAATTATATTTTATCTGGATTTTAACAAGTGTTAACCGTAAATAACCTAGAAGTTAGCAAAAATGACACCATTCTTTTTAGTAAGCTAAAATTTCAACTAAAAAAACAACAGTTGCTATACATTAAAGGTGGAAATGGTATCGGCAAAACTACCCTGCTAAGAACTATTGCCAATCTTAACAATGTATTTTCTGGAAGCATTGACTGGAATAATCAGGATATATCAGTTAACAGTGAATATCATAACTCAATGGAATTTATTGGTCATAATCCTGCTTTAAAACTAGAATTAAATGCCATTGATAATATTATCTGGAGAAACAAACTGTACTTAAAACCAAAGTTACAGCAACAAACAATAATTACAGCATTAGATTTCTTAGGAATTGCTGAACTAGCTTATACTCCTTGTGGTTTATTATCTGCGGGTCAATTAAGGAAAGTTAGCCTATCAAGTCTATTAGTTAATGGTAATCAGTTATGGATATTAGATGAACCCTTTACCGCTCTAGATACAACAGGTATCAGCAAAATAAATTTATTATTACAGCAACATTTACAACAAAATGGCATGGCTATAATATCAAGCCATCAATCTATTGCAAATATACCAGTTACAACACAAACCATAAACTTAGAAGATTACTGCTAGAGTACTTATGTTACACTTAACTAACGGATTGCGATAATGAAATTTTTAGTTGCTTTCAAAGCAATACTTAGCCGTGATTTAACAATTACCTATAAAAAGCCACAACTATTAATTAATCCACTAGTTTTTTATATAATAGCTTGTAGTTTGTTTCCTTTAGGAATATCAACTAACCCACAGTTACTAAAAAAACAAGCTGGTGGCATTTTAATAATTAATGCGATGCTAGCCGTAATTATTGCAACTAATAACCTTTTTAAGTCAGATAAACTAGATGGTACTTTAGATCGAGTGCTAATATCGCCGTATCCGGCAGCAATTATGATTTTTGCTAAAATAATAGCGCATTGGATGAATACAGGGTTATTGCTAGCTTTAATTTCGCCACTCATAGCTATTATGCTAAATATCCCTACCGAGATAATCCCAGCTATTATGCTAGTTTTAGCAGTAACAACCTTACTTTTAACTTTAATAAGTGCTATTGGAGCTAGTATGACATTAGCTACCACTGAAGGAACTATTCTTAATGCTTTAATTAGCTTACCACTTTATATACCAGTGTTAATATTTTCTTGCGAAGCTATAAATGCTATTATTGATCAATTACCTTATTCAGTCTATTTATTATGGATATGCTCAATGTTATTTGTAGGCTGCTGTTTAATTCCATGGATTACAGTTTATGCGTTAAAATTACTAGATTAACAATCTTATTTCCTACGTGTATATACACCTTTTACTTGAATATGTATATAAACGATCGATACCATTTTCTAATAATAATTGAAATATTTCAGGTTTATATAAAGCGGTTTTTAATGGTGTATAAGGTTTAGTAATTGATCCGATTAAATCAGGATCTGCTTTAAAATCTAATAATAACTCTACTATTTGTGTGTCAGATTTTTCTATAGCTTGGATTAAAGGGGTTATATCAAACGTTTTTGAGTTTATATTGGGGTTTTCTCCATTTATTAATAGAGTTCTTATTGCTTGTATACCTACATTTAATTCAATAGCTAACACTAAATAATTTACTGGCTCCATAATTGAACTATCATCTAGATTAATACTCTGCATATATTTGAAGTAGTCAGCTTGGTACTTTTGTTTAAAGCCATTTTCTTTTATATTATGCTTCATTGCATACATGAGAAAATATTTTAAATTATCCTTAAACAAGTAATCGCCTATTTTTTTTATGCATTCATTTTTTATTAATGATTTAACTGCAGATAAATTATTATTAAATGATAATTTGCTTAAAGGTTTCACCTCTAATTTAGTAACTTTTTTAAAGCTTAAAGAGCCTACATTATTGGTATTATTTTGAGAAACATCAATAATATTGTTTGTTTCATTAATAGCACAAGTTGTATTATTATCAGTATATTTATTTTCAAACAAGCCTGAAATGCCATTAAACGTATTCAGCATAAATAGATATTCCTTATGTTTTTATAAGTTTCAGATTTACTTTTTTAGTTGATTTAGACACAACATTTTGAACTTCACAGTGTATAGATATTTTTATTTTTAATGAGTTCAACTTAAATTTGTACTGTTAATAAATTATTTTAAATGCGTAACTTGATTTATATACACCTAATAGATAAAGATGCATGATGTCGACTAAATCAAAAAATACTAACGCAAGATAAAACCTTATAGGCCTTACCCCTCGGGATCTACTAAAATTATGTATCTATTAGATGTATAGAGAGCAATTATTCGCCATGTAGCTTTAAAGTATCAGTAGATGTACTAGCATCGGTTGTTTTAACCTGTGGATAATACAATTCTTTTTTATTGCCACAGCTACTAACAAATAATGCAGTAAAAATTATTATAAAAATAAAATTAGCTGGTTTTATCATGATATATTCTCAAAAAAGTTAATTATTTTAGATCAATTTTAAAAATTATATACATCTTACAGATGAAGATACACATTTAATTTGTGAACAATGCAACTTTTAAGATAAAATACATTCATATAATCGAATATAAATCTATATAAGGAGTTTTAAGTGTCTATAAAATATATTACAGGATCAAAATTACCAACTAAATTTGGGACATTTAATATACACTGTTTTGAAGAACAAAGTACAGGGAAAGAACACATATGCCTTTCTATGGGAGATATAAAAAACCAGCAACCAGTACTTACTAGAATTCATTCAGAGTGCATAACAGGTGACTCTTTTTTTAGCTTGCGTTGTGATTGTGGAGAGCAATTACAAATAGCTATGGAGTCTATAGCTAAGAATAAATCAGGATTATTAGTTTACTTACGACAAGAAGGCAGAGGTATAGGTTTATCAAATAAAATTAAGGCATATAAGTTACAAGATACCGGTTTAGATACAGTGCAAGCTAATGAAGAATTAGGTTTTGAGCCAGATCAACGTTGCTATGATAGCTGTTTAGAAATTTTATCATATTTTGATATTAAAAAAATTAAATTGATGACAAATAATCCAGCAAAACTGAATGCTTTAACAAGGTTGGGTATAGAAGTAATAGATAGAATTCCTATACAAACAGAGAGAAACCCTCACAATGAAAACTACTTAGAAACAAAAGCATGTAAATTAGGCCACTTTTATAAGTATTAACCAAGTTTGTATAACATGGCAATAACAACTGGCGTAAATAAATATTGGTTAATCTCCAAAAGACCGTTCCAAGAAACATCAATTATAGTAGAGTTAATAACAGATACAGATCAACGAGTATCTGCGATAATAAAAGGAGCTAAAAAATCTAAATTTTGTAGCTATCTAAATCCTTTTATTTGCTTACATGGCAAACTTTTTGGAAAATCAAATTTAAAAAAATTCGCATCAATTGAGCCTATAAGGCAGTATAATTTGCAAGGAATTAAGCTTTTCTGTGGTTTTTATCTAAATGAATTAATACTTAGATCCACCATTAATGGACAAGTGTTAGAGGGTATTACTGCAATTTATACCGATACTCTTAAGAAATTAGAATTTAGCAATAAATTAACAATACAACCTATTTTACGAGCATTTGAACTTAAATTACTTGATATTTCAGGATACTTACCAAACTTAACTAGACAGGCCATCAACAATATTAGCTTACAAGATAATCAATCTTATGTGTTAGTTAACGAAATAGGAATAGTTGCTGAAAAAGATTTAAACCAGCAGTATAATCCTCAATATGTATCTCAACCTTTTAAAGGCTATATTTGGAAACAGCTAGCTGTAAAAACTTTAGATAATCAGGATAATTTTTCAGCATATAAAACTATAACAAGGTTTTTACTTCGGTTTTTAATAGGTGATAAACCTCTTAATAGCCATAAATTTTTTTATACTAATAAAACTTAATGATTATCTATTAAAGTTTATAATTTTTAGAGAAAACAACATGGCAAAAACGAAAAGTAAAAAATATTACGTATGTGCAGAATGCGGTAGCGAAGCTACAAAATGGCAAGGACAATGTCTAGATTGCAATAGTTGGAATAGCTACAAAGAGTTTTTTGTTAAACCAGATAACCACACTTCAGATTTTAACACAGGATTTTCTGGACAAATTTCTACCGTACAAGATTTAGGTTCTATAGATACAGAAACAACTCCAAGATTTACTAGTTCAATCCAAGAATTTGATAGAGTTTTAGGTGGAGGTTTTGTTCCAGGAAGTTCAATTCTTATGGGTGGTTCGCCTGGAGCTGGTAAAAGCACTTTATTATTACAAATACTTTGTAAGTTAGCTACAACTCGCAAAGCTCTATATGTTTCGGGAGAAGAATCATTGCAGCAAATAGCATCTAGAGCAAAAAGATTAAAGCTACAAGCGCCTAAATTAGCTTTAGTGGCTGAAACCTGTGTTAATCGTATAATTGAAATTGCCCAGCAAATACAACCAGAAGTTATAGTTATAGATTCCATTCAAGTTATGTATAAAGAGGGGGTTGATTGTATCCCTGGAAATACCGTACAGGTTAGAGAGTCTGCTGCCTATCTTACTAGATTTGCTAAACAAACTAAAACAACTATACTGTTAGTTGGCCATGTTACTAAAGATAATTCTTTAGCTGGTCCGATGACGCTTTCACATATTGTAGATACACAAATTATGCTCAATAGTGCTGAAGACGAACGCTATAGAGTTTTACGTGTAAGCAAAAATCGCTTTGGTCAAATTAACGAACTAGGGGTTTTTGCGATGACAGCTTCAGGATTAAAAGAAGTTAAAAATCCATCAGCAATTTTTTTATCAAGGTCATCAAATCCAACTCCTGGTAGTGTAGTTTCTATAATTTGGGAAGGTACTCGAGCAATTTTATTAGAAGTTCAAGGTTTAGTTGTGGATTCTAATTTAGGTAATCCAAGGCGTGTAACTTTAGGGATAGATCATAACCGGTTATCTATGCTTGTTGCAATTTTAAATCGCCATGGTGGTATAATGATCGCCGATCAAGATATCTTTTTAAATGTTGTTGGTGGCGTTAAAGTTAGCGAAACTAGTACTGATCTTGCTAGTATTTTAGCACTTATTTCTAGCCTGCGTAACAAACCATTACATAATAAGTTAGTAGTATTTGGCGAAGTTGGGTTGTCAGGAGAAATTCGTCCAATTACTAATGGTAATGAACGACTACAAGAAGCTATGAAGCATGGATTTACTACAGCAATTATTCCTAAACTAAATACCCCAACAGAACCAATTGGTAATTTAAAAATAATAGCAGTAGATAAACTAACAGATGCTATAGCTAG
>CAKMZJ010000144.1 GCA_929200395.1 Candidatus Gorgonimonas eunicellae
AGGAGGAATCCCCCACTATAGCACTTGTGCTTAGTGGAGGGAGGAAGTCAAGTTAATATGGAATTTAAAATGCAACCAAACAATCATAATAAAATTATAAGCGATTATCCGCAAAAAGTAATATATGGCTATTTTAGTAAAATACGTTTTATTGTTGGTTTATTGTTAATATGTATTTACTTTGTAGGTTGTTGGTTGCCATACGATGGTCATCAAGCTATTTTAATCAATACTGAAGCACGTAAGTTGCAGCTGTTTTCTTGGATATTTTGGCCTCAAGATTTATTTTTATTATCACTAGCATTAATTATATCCGCCTTTGTTTTATTTGCCGTAACTAATATAGCAGGTAGAATTTGGTGCGGTTATGCTTGCCCTCAAAGTACATTTTTTTGGATATTCTCTTATATTAAACGCAAAATAATAACCACAAACCCAAACAATAAATCTAATTCTAACTACAAGTACTGGAGGCAAGCTATTCTAGTACATTTATGTTGGTTAATTATATCTGTGTTGTTTGCTACAACTTTTGTTGGTTATTTTGTACCTATTAAACAACTATTAGCATCTATATATTTAACCACTATAGAGTTTGCCCCAGCATTTTGGATAATAACAATCACTCTAGTAACCTATATAAATGCAGGAATTTTAAAAGAAAAAATATGTTTAAATGTTTGCCCTTATGCTAGGCTCCAAAGTGTAATGTTTGCAGACAGTACTAAGGTTATTGCCTACGATGCTACCAGAGGCGAACCACGAGCAAAACACATTAAAACTAATGTTAATGCCGGAGATTGTGTTGATTGTGATTTATGTGTTAAAGTATGCCCTACAGGAATAGATATCCGCCAAGGATTACAATACGAATGTATTAGTTGCGGAGCATGTATCGATGCTTGTAATTCGGTTATGACAAAATTACAACGCAAAATTAATTTAATTGGTTATAAATCACAAAATACTGAAAAACCTTGGTATAAAACCCCTAGGCTTATCGGCTTTTTATTAGCAATTAGTATAGCTATTAGCATTTTAACCATAAAGTTAGTATCACGTGATTTACTTCTAGTAGAAATTTTACCCGAACGTAATGTCTTATATAGAGTTGTTGCAAATAACAGCATAGAAAATATTTACCGCTTAAAGTTAATAAATAAAACTAGCCTTACACAAAAAATTGCTATTGAAATTATTAATAACAATCAAGCAAGCATTAAAGGGAAGGCTAATTTTATACTAGATGCCAATGGTATTAGCCAACATGTTATTAGAGTAATAGTACATAACCCGCAAGTAGTAGGAAGTACTCCATTAATTTTTGGCGTGAAATCAGATAACCCGCAAATACAACCAATGAAAGTAGAATCACGCTTTTTTGTACCTAATATTAAGGATTAAACATAAATGTCAGCTGACAATAACAAAAAGTCTGTTTGGTATAAAGAACCATGGCCATTAATTATGATAGCTATAATTGTTACTACTATTTGTTGGTGTGGTATCAGTTTACGTAAAGTTATTCAACAACGAGATTTTCCTGTTGTAACTAATTACTATGCTGATGGTCAGGAAATAAATCAAAATTTACAAAAAATAAATAATGCTATCACTAACCAAATAACAGCATCTATGGTTATAGATGACTTACTACAAGAAGTACATATAACATTAACCGGTAACATAGAAACTTGGCCGCAAACATTAACTTTAAATTTAACATCTAATATTCATATAGATTACGATATATCTTGTAAACTGCATAAAGTTGATACAGCTACGGAATCAAATTTAACTGCTAAATATAGCGGACAGTTAACCCAAATAATGCCAGGGATTTATACAATTGTCCTGCAAAATAGTAATAATGGTAATAGCTCTACTGACTGGAAGTTATATACTAAAGATAAATTAGATACAGGGATTACCCTTAATTTTTAAGTAACTATATGCCAAGTAATCATTGTTATCATTGTGAACTTCCTATTTATTCTACAGTAAAATGGTATGCTACTATTAACGGGGTAGCAAGACCAATGTGTTGCTTAGGCTGTAAATCGGTTGCTGAAATTATCGCAGCTGGTGGTTTTCAGACCTATTATAAAAATAGAACCCAAGCTACTGACACTGCTAATGAAATAACCGATCAACTAATTCAAGAGTTAAGGCTTTACGATCGCCCTGATCAACAACAGAGTTTTGTTAGAAAAATAACTAAGAATAACAATAACCAACTAGAAGCTAACTTATTAATTCAAGGTATTAGTTGTGCTGCATGTGTGTGGTTGTTAGAAAATCATTTAAAAACAATAGATGGTATCGCCAATGTTAATATCAGTTTAAGTTCTCATAAAGCGCAAATAGTTTGGAATTCTGAGGTTATAAAACTTAGCGATATTATGCGTCAAGTTTATTATATTGGTTATAAATGTAAGCCATGGGATCCAGATCAACAATATAATATTCAATTTCACGAGCAACGCAATTTTACTAAACGCTTAGCTGTTGCTGGCATTGGTGCTATGCAGGTAATGATGTTTGCAATTGCTATTTATGCTGGCGATTTCAGCTCCGATTTATCGACCAAGTATTTATCGATATTTAACTATATTAATGTATTATTTACTACTCCTGTTGTATTTTATTCTGCCTCACCATTTTTTGCTTCTGCTGCTCGAGCTATAAAAAACAGCACTATCAATATGGATGTTTCTATTAGTTTAGCAATTATATTTGCTTATAGTTCAAGCTTATGGACGGTATTAATTAACCACAGTCCGCCTAGGGTGGATGTGTATTTTGACTCTATTTGTATGTTTGTATTTTTTTTGTTATCCGGCAGGTTTTTAGAGCTAAAAGCCAGATACTTCATGTACCGATCTTCTGAAACATTAACTGATTTATTACCTAAAAGTTGTATGAAATGGCACAACGGTAAGTTTATTCAGGTAGCTATTACCGATTTACAACCGAACGATTTAATCCGCATAGCACCTGGAGAAATTATCCCAGCAGATGGCATATTAATTTCAGCAACATGCAGTGTCAATGAAGCTATTATTTCTGGAGAATCGTTACCAGTAACTAAACACATTAATGATAAATTATTATGCGCTAGTATAAATACTGAGCAAACCATACAAATGCGAGTTACTAAAAAAAGTAGTAACAGTGAAATAGCTAAGGCGTTACAATTAGTAAATTCCGCCGAGCAAGTTAAACCTAAGATAGCTAATTTAGCAACTACAATTGCAAAATGGTTTACTAGTGCGGTATTGCTAATTGCTACAACGGTATTTTTGTATCGTTATTTTTATGCAGATAACGCTTTGTATATTATGCTGTCTGTTTTGGTTGTTACTTGTCCTTGTGCGTTATCGTTAGCCATTCCTGTTGCTATAACTGCAACAACAGGAAATTTAAACAGATTAGGATTGCTAATAACTAAAAGTCATGTAGTAGAAAGTTTAAATTTAGTAGATACCATAGTTTTTGATAAAACCGGAACTCTGACTACAGGTAATTTAAAGTTAACTAATATTCAGCCTATTGCTAATACCAATGCTGATTATTGCTTAAAATTAGCGGTATCTTTAGAAGAATGTTACGACCATCAAATCGCCCGAGCTTTTAAACAGCAACTTAACAATAGTAACGATATTTTTACTGTCACCGCAAGAAAAAACTTTGTTGGTAATGGTATAGCTGGTACTATAAACAACAATTATTATCGTTTGGGAACTGTTAACTTTGCTAGCTCTAATAGTAAACTAGAACATCCAACTACCGATGGTCAATGGGTGTTGTTAACAGAAAACAATATTCCAATCTGCTGGTTTAATTTTGCCGATAGCTTACGCCCCGAAACTAAAAATGTAATTAAAGCTTTAAAAGGCATAAATAAACAAATTATTATTTTAAGTGGCGATCATCTAAACCCAGTAACTAAGTTAGCTAAAGAGTTAGGCATAAATCATTTTTATGCTCAAAAAAACCCAGAGCAAAAGTTAGAAATTGTAAAGAAGCTACAGCAAAATAAGCGCAAGGTATTAATGGTTGGCGATGGTATTAACGATGTTCCAGTACTATCAGTTGCTGATGTTTCCTTAGCTATGGGATGTGTTGCTAATTTGAATACTAGTAGTGCTGATGCAATTTTAATTAAAAATAATTTAGTAGCTGTGGTGCATGCTCTATATTTAGCTAAAAAAAATCATACAATAACTTTTGAAAACTTACTATGGGCTGGCTGTTATAATATCTGTGTATTACCTTTAGCAATTATGGGCATGATAGCACCATGGATGGCAGCTATAGGCATGACGCTAAGTTCGCTATTAGTAATTACTAATTCTCTACGATTAATAAACAAAAAATTTCCTAACCTTAGCGATAAACAACATGGAAAGTCTTGATATTTTAATTCCAATAGCAATGATTATAGTGGTTATTGCAATTACAATTTTATTATGGGCAATCAATAATGGCCAGTTTGATGATCTTGAATCACCCTCAGAAACTATATTATTTGATGATACTAAAGATAAACAAGATTAATTGATAATGATGATTCTACATAAATACTTGCTTGCTATTTCTTTTGGGCTATTAAGCGGCGTACACTGTGTGGGCATGTGTGGTGGTATAACTACCGCTATCACTATGCATATGCAGCAAACTAATACTAACGATAAAATAAAATTTTTATTAATTTATCAATTAGGTAGAATTACAAGTTATGGCATAGCTGGCTTAATATTTGCTATATTTGGCTGGAGTTTATCGACTATTGATCATAACCTGCAGTTATTATTACGCACACTAGCGGGTTTACTGCTGATATTTATGGGGCTTTATATAAGCAACTGGTATCAAGGATTGGCAGTAATAGAAAAACTAGGTCATAAGCTATGGCAAAAATTACAACCTTTAATGCTTCGAGGATTAAAAAAGCATAATAAAGTTAATATGTTTTATTCAGGTCTGATTTGGGGTTGGTTGCCTTGTGGTTTGGTTTATAGCACTTTATTTTGGGCAGGAAGTTTTGCCGATGTTGTGATATCACCCTTATTAATGCTTTGCTTTGGACTAGGAACTATTCCATCAATATTAGCTGTTGGTACGCTATCTTGCTATTTAAGTAATATTTTTCGTGCTAAAATAACCCGTAATATTTCTGGGTTGATTGTTATTGTTTCTGGTATTTTGACCATGCCTACAGTTAGTAACACCATGAAGAATGTATTTTTTTAAAATAATAATAGCTACTAAAATCTCTTAAAACCCATAAGCATTCTGGCAGTATTTTGCTTTGAGTTAAACCTTTTTAGCTAGCCCTGAAACCTAGCATTTTTATCTGTCACCTGTATATACACGTAGCAGTTAGAAATGCGAGTTTTCAGCAAGTGATTATAAGTTTTTAGCCAAGGCAGTGTTTCGCAGGTTTAGT
>CAKMZJ010000145.1 GCA_929200395.1 Candidatus Gorgonimonas eunicellae
GTCGACTAAATCAAGAAATACTAACGTAGGATAAAAGCTTAGAAGCCTTGCCCGCAGGGGGCTAACTGTATAGAGTGCTTAAGACAATATCAGGGTAGGTAGTTTTCACAAGTCCGTGTCATGAGTAAGTTTAGATATTTAAATAATCATCTAAACGATCTTCAAAATGGATTGCTAATTGTGAACACTACCTATATACACGTGGCAGATATCAAAAACTCTAAACTTAAAATTAGACACTTGGTTGCTGATTATCTTCTTCTATCTTAGTGGAAGATGCTTGCGAGTTGCAAGATGTTTCAGTAGAAAGATAATTTATAATTAACCTTACTACCATACATGTACAGGCAGTTGCAGTAGCAGTTGCAATACGAGTATTATACAATCTATCAGAATACTCGGTTTCTCTCATAGTAATATATGAAGACTCGCTATAAGCTTTACCATCGCTACTAAGTATCATACCACCTGCGAACCCTGATACAGCCACCATTCCATAAAACAAAAAGCTTTTTATGTTATCTTCTGTACATATTTTTCGACAGCTATTAGAGAAAAAAGCTTGTACTTTATTAGCACAACTTTGCTCCTCATGGTTATTATTTTGAGTTATCTTAAATTCTTGATTAGATATAGTATATTTATTTGTCATTTTAACACCTTTATGTAATAATTTAACTTATTAGTTTGAGCGTGGTTTCAAACACATTTATTAAGACAGCTATATTTATTATTAGTTCATTAATGATATACAATTTATTATAGAGCTTGCATTTACATAATATTTAAAAAATTTCTGAAAAATAAGCAACTATTAATTATTCTAATAAAAATTTGAGCTATATACACGTGTATAAAGGTAGGTTCTAGCTGTTTTTTAGCTTTTGCTGATTTTACTTCCATTAAAAAAATTTATAAGAGTTTTTAGAGACTTTAAATTAACACTTTGAAGTTAGTACAATAATAAAAAACAGCAAGATTTAAAAGATATTAAAACATGTTTATTAATTAAATTATTAGGTTAAATTTAAACTATTACAATTTAATTATATCAAGTTTCTATAGAGGCAGTGGATTACACTATTATTCTTTACCTAGTTTATTCTGGGTGCTTTATAACCCTGATAAGAATCAGCTAACAACTGAAAATTTTCAGTTGTTTGATATTTTGCGTACTCTTAGACTAGAATCTTCTATAGAGAATATATTAGAAAGTTTAAAACTTATGAAGATTGATTTATCAGATGCAGAGCAAGAAATAATTAAACAAAAAATTTGTAACCCGCCATCTTTAGTTAGGATAGCTACTGCAAAATATGCTAAAAATATATTAACTAAAATAGGTACTGATTTTAACTTAGAGATATTTAAAAAAAATCTAGCTGAGTATTTTCCAAAAACTGCTTTAGAACAGATAAATACAATTGAAGACTTGTTTTCTATATATTGTTAGCACTAATTATGCTAACTGTATGTATTTAATATGAACGACAACTAACTTATTTATTTTAAACTACAAAAGGGATAATATCACAAAAAAAATAAAAAAACACATGACATAAAATATAGTTTTTATTATGCTAAATATTTAGCATAATAAAGGTATAATTATGGGAAATTTTAAGCATCTTCCTGAACCATTTCGTATTCGTGTTGTTGAACCAATAAAAATGACTACCCGTGAGTACCGCGAACAAGCAATTGTTAAAGCAGGAATGAACCCTTTTTTATTAGATAGTAATGATGTGTTTATTGATCTATTAACTGATAGCGGTACGGGTTCTATTACCCAAAGTATGCAAGCTGCTATGCTTATGGGAGATGAAGCTTATAGTGGTAGTCGAAGTTATTATAAGTTAGCCAACGCAGTAAAAAATATTTTTGATTATGATTTAACAATTCCCACTCATCAAGGTCGAGGTGCTGAACAAATATATATTCCGATTTTAATTAATAAACGAGAACAAGAAAAAGGTTTAGATCGTAGCAAAATGGTAGCACTATCTAATCATTTCTTTGATACCACTCAAGGACACACGCAAATAAATAGTTGTATTGCAAAAAATGTATATGTTAAAGAAGCTTTCGATACTGCATTAAATGCAGACTTCAAAGGTAATTTTGATTTAGTTAAACTTGAAGATGCTATTTTAAAAATAGGTGCTAATAATATACCTTATATTGTAAGCACTATTACTTGCAACTCATCAGGTGGCCAACCCGTATCTCTTGCTAACTTAAAAGCCGTATATCAAATTGCTAAAAAGTATGATATTCCTGTTGTTATGGATTCTGCCCGCTATGCAGAAAATGCATACTTTATTCAGCAACGTGAAACAGCATATAAAAATTGGAGTATTGAACAAATTACGCGTGAATCTTATAAATACGCAGATATTTTAGCAATGTCGGCTAAAAAAGATGCTATGGTGCAAATGGGTGGTTTGCTCTGCTTTAAAGATGAATCGCTTACAGATATATATCAAGAGTGTCGTAATCTTTGTGTTATTCAAGAAGGCTTTCCTACTTATGGTGGACTTGAAGGCGGAGCAATGGAGCGTTTAGCAGTCGGTTTGTATGATGGCATGCGTCAGGATTGGCTTCAATATAGAATTAATCAAGTTAAATACCTTGTAGATGGTTTAGAATCTATCGGTATTGTGTGCCAACAAGCTGGCGGTCATGCTGCTTTTATTGACGCTGTTAAGTTACTTCCACATATTCCAGCTGAGCAATTTCCTGCTCACGCATTAGCATGTAATCTTTATAAAATAGCAGGTATTCGTGCAGTTGAAATTGGATCACTATTATTAGGTCGAGATCCAAAAACAGGAAAACAAATTCCATCTCCAGCAGAGTTATTACGTTTGACTATACCTAGGGCAACTTATACTCAAACACATATGGATTTTATCATAGAAGCATTTCAAAAAATAAAAACAAATACACAGCAAATAAGAGGATTAAAATTTACTTATGAACCTGCTGCTTTAAGACACTTTAATGCTCGCTTTAAAGAAGTATAAATATTCAAGAAAAAAGTGTATATTTAGTATTCAATTAATAGAGGATAACAATGTTTGAAATAAAAACTGATAAAGCACCAGCCGCTATTGGTCCTTATGTACAAGGTGTTAATTTAGGAAATTTGGTTATTACTTCTGGTCAAATACCACTTGATCCAAAAACTAAATTAATGGCAGATGATGTTGGCAAACAGACAACCCAAGCACTTAATAATATTTTGGCTATTTTACTTCAGGCTAATTTACAGGCAAATGATATAGTCAAGACAACTGTTTTTTTAAAAGACCTTAATGACTTTATTGTAGTTAATAAAGCTTATGAAGATTTTTTTAAAAAACATCAGTCTACATTCCCAGCACGCTCATGTATTGAAGTTGCACGCTTACCAATGGATGCTAAAGTTGAAATTGAAGCAATAGCATTTAAAAAATAACATCTTTTAGTCTCTACGCAATTCATCTTTTATTGCAAGTGGAGATTCAAAGAAAAATACAGTTATGTAAGATGAAGCTATCATAGTAATGATAGCCGTAGCTTGTATTGCATGACAAATTAAACTATCAATAATATTGTGCGAACAAGTAACAAAAGCAATTAATATAGAAAACTCGCTTGTTTGTGCTAGCCTAAACCCTACTTCCCAAGCCGACTGCTTGGTTTCACTTACTTTACGTAGAAAAAAGCGAAACACTACTGGTTTTAACACCAATACAAGACAAGTGCTTAATAACACAATAGCTAGCAATTTTTGATTAACTAGTAATTGTAAATCAAACCCCGCTCCTATAGAAAAGAAAAATAATACTAGAAAGAAATCTCGTAGCGGTTTCAAGTTGAGAGCGATAAACTGTGAAATTGGTGATGTTGCAATACTAATTCCAGCAATAAAAGCACCAATTTCCCAAGAAAGATTCATTAAGTTAGCAATAAAAGCCATACCCATACACCAACCTAATGCTAATAAAAACAAAAAGTCTCTATATTGATCAAATTTTTTAATTAACTTTAATAAAATATACTTTACACTAATGAACGCAATAATAATAATCAAGGGCAGAGCTGCGAAAGCGATAGTTAAGTTCCAATGCCAAGATAATCTTGAAGAGTCAAAATTGTATAGTAGCAATAATAATATTATTGCTATTAAGTCTTGTAGCAATAGTATACTTACGATTAGTTCCCCAGTATGTCGATGATGCAACACTGTGGTGGGTAATAACTTTATTCCTATAATCGTGCTAGAAAACATCATAGATGCCCCTAGAATTAATGCTGAAACATCATCTATACCAAATAATTTACCTATGCAGTATCCTATAAAAGCAAAAAATAAAGAACTAACCACTCCTACCATAAAAGTTTTTTTTAATAAATGACTTAGATTTTGTGGCTGCATATCTAACCCAAGTAAAAATAATAAAAAAATAATTCCAATATGAGACAAGTCATTCATCCAGCCTAGATCAGTTATAAACTTAAATCCTGATGGTCCAAATATAATACCAGCTAAAAAATATGCCACTATAATTGGTTGTCGAGTATATAATGCACCGGTTGCTAATAACGCCGAACCAGAAAAAATAAGGAAAAAAGAAAATAATAATTCCATATGTTTAGCCCATAATTACTACAAATATTAACAATACTTTACAATAAAGACACTAGTTTTCAGTAATAGGATATTAGCTATAACAATAAATGATATTTTAGATTTTAGTGTTACTAGAAGATAAATAACAGCAAAAATAACTTCTAATACATTTTTTGCTATATCCTACTACAAAGTTTTATTTCATTAGTAAAACACCTTAAAATCATATAGGATTATCTGGTATTTAGGTTTAACAATTTTTTTTAACTTTAAGAACCTTTAACTAGTAAGAATCCACTAAATAGCTTTTGTTACTTATAATTATTTTTCTTTCAATAAGCCTTCACGTTAAATATGTAGTAAATCCTTTATACTTTATAATGAGTATTACCTGATGTAATAGCTAAAATAATAACCGAGTCTGCTATCTATTTTATCTACAAATTTTTTACTTCAACGCTACTTTTTTACAATCTAGCTAGCAATGTGCTTTGAAGTAGAAGGTGTATATATCGTATTATTTTGTATATAAATTATAACAATTTTTACCAGTGTAGATATTATTTATCAAGATGTATACAGCTTTTAATTTAGGGAACTCATTTTTGTAATCCACGTAATAAAATTAAACTTGATGGGAATGTATATTATCA
>CAKMZJ010000146.1 GCA_929200395.1 Candidatus Gorgonimonas eunicellae
TGTCGACTAAATCAAGAAATACTAACGCAGGATAAAAGCTTAGAAGCCTTGCCCTTCGGGGGCTATTAAAAAGATTTACTTCATCGTTAAAACACCTAGAAATGCACTTGCATTCCTGCGGTATTTTGCCTTGAATTAAACCCTTTTACTTAGCCCTGAAACCTAGCATTTTCATCTGCCACGTGTATATATATTTTTTGCTGCGTATGCTGCTTCTGCTACTTCTTTAATTAAACCAGCACCTTTGTAAACTAGTCCAGTATATAATTGTAGCAAACAAGCTCCGGCTTCAATTTTTTCTTTTGCTGATTGGGCATCGGTTATTCCTCCAACACCAATTATTGGTATTTTGCTACCAAGTTCTGCAGCTAATAATTGTATTGTCTTTGTTGACATACTATGTAATAGCTTACCACTTAACCCGCCTGCTTCAGCTTGTAGCTTGGGATCTTGTACTTGACTATGATCAATGGTGGTATTCGTTGCTATTACCGCATCTATTTGGTTATCTAATAACACACTAGCTATTTGTTTTAAATTTGCTTCTGTAATATCTGGAGCTATTTTAACAGCAAAAGGAACATACTTATTATATAGTGTTTTTAGTTGCTGTTGATGCTGCTTTAACTTTTCTAATAGATGCTTTAATGAGTCGCCATACTGTAAATCTCTTAAATTTGGCGTGTTCGGAGAGGATAAATTAATTGTTATATAGTCTGCATGATTATAAACATGTTCCATGCAATGTATATAGTCTGTAACTGCTTTTTCTGCTGGAGTTTTGAAGTTTTTACCTATATTAATTCCTAGAATACCATTATAGGTTGATGACTTAACATTTTTTACTAAATTATCGACACCAAGATTATTAAAACCCAAACGATTTATAAATGAATCTTGTTTGATAACACGAAAAACTCTTGGCTTTGGATTTCCAAGCTGTGCTAATGGTGTGACCGTACCTAGCTCAATAAAACCAAACCCCAACTGTGATGCACCATTAATACATTCACCATTTTTATCAAATCCAGCGGCTAAACCCACAGGATTTTTAAATTCAAGTCCCATTACTTTACAAGGTACAGATGGAACTTCAGACACAAATTTACTAATTATATTCGTCTTATTAAATAATCGTAGTGCTTGTACAGTAGCATTGTGAGCTACTTCTGGAGGTAAGCAAAACAATAATTTTTTTATAGCTTGATACATAGAGTTGGTCTTATTAAACTAGGTTAAAATAAAAATTAATTTTCCTGAGAAGCTAAATAATCATCATAACTACCAGAAAAATCAATGATATTATTTGCCTTTATTTCTATAATACGATTAGCAAGTGAAGATACAAACTGTCGGTCATGAGAAACAAATAATAAAGTACCTGGATAATTCTCTAAAGCCAAGTTTAATGCTTCAATTGATTCCATATCCATATGGTTAGTAGGTTCATCCATAACTAAAATATTAGGCTGTTGTAAGATTAACTTACCTAATAACATTCTTCCCTGTTCACCACCTGATAGTACATTTACTGGTTTGTTGATATCGTGTCGAGAAAATAGCATTCTGCCTAAGATACCACGTATAGCTTGTTCATCGTCTTCTGGTTTACGCCATTGGGTCATCCATTCTAATAGGCTAGTTTTGGAAGCAAATTCTTTGTTATGATTCTGTGCATAATAACCAATATTTGCATTTTCAGACCATTTAATAGTGCCACTTTTAGCAGATAATTTACCCATTATGGTTTCTAATAATGTAGTTTTACCTACACCGTTTTGTCCGATTATGGCAATCCGCTCAGCTACTTCAATAGATAAATTAACATTGCTAAATAGCTCGGTGTCATCATAGCCTTGGGTTAAATTTTCAAGCAATAAGGCATTACGATATAATTTTTTATCTTGCACAAAACGAATAAAAGGACTTTGTCTACTAGATGGCTTAACTTCATCTAATTGTATTTTATCTATTTGTTTTGCCCTTGATGTTGCTTGTTTTGCTTTAGATGCATTTGCAGAAAATCTACTAACAAATTCTTGAAGTTCAGCTATTTGAGCTTTCTTTTTAGCATTGTCAGATAATAGTCTTTCTCTTACTTGAGTAGCTGCAGTCATGTATTCATCATAATTACCAGGAAACAATTGCAGTGTGCCGTAATCTAAATCAGCCATATGAGTACAAACACTATTTAAAAAGTGGCGATCGTGCGAAATGATTAACATGGTAGAATTGCGTTGTTTTAATATATCTTCTAGCCATCTGATTGCGCTGATATCAAGGTTGTTTGTTGGTTCGTCTAATAATAGTATATCTGGAGAGGCAAATAGTGCTTGTGCTAACAATACTCTTAGTTTCCAGCCTGGAGCAACAGCACTCATAGGTTCGTAATGTTGTTCTAATGGAATATCTAAGCCGAGTAATAATTCTCCAGCTTTTGATTCTGCAGAATAGCCATCTAGTTCGCCAAAAGCTACTTCTAAATCAGCAACTCTCATGCCTTCTTCTTCGGTCATTTCTGCCTTAGCATAGATTGCATCGCGCTCTTGTTTGATTTTCCATAATTCAGTATTGCCCATAATTACGGTGTCAATAACTGGATATTGCTCATAAGCGAACTGATTTTGGTTTAACTTAGCGACTTTAAGATCTGGAGCAATTGCGACTGTTCCAGAGGCGGGCTCTAATTCACCGCTAATTACTTTCATAAAAGTAGATTTACCACAACCATTAGCCCCAATTAGACCATAACGATTGCCTTCACTGAATTTTACTGAAATATCTTCAAAAAGTGGTTTTTCGCCAAATTGTACAGTAATGTTTGCTGTTTGAATAATAGTAGCACCCTCCTTGCAACAGTCGATATACACCTTCAACTACGAGGTGTATATTTTAAATCATATGCAAAACAATATTTTAAAATAAAATATGACAATATCATATCATGATATAGCTAACCTTAAGCTAGTTTGTAGGTCATTATACCATTAATTCTATTAAACAACTAATAAAATAAGATAGATTTAAAATATTATAGTAACGCATACAGATATTTTTTTCAGGCATCTTACATAAGTTTTCTTAATAAAGTAATGACAATTAGGCTGTAAATAAAGGTGGGACTAGTGATTAATGATTTACGTAAACAAGGAATATTTATTTCAACAGATGATTATAAGTTTTTAGCAAGATATGTTACATGTGCGTGTAGCCAATTTATTAATCCGCAAATACTATACTCTATCATATACCTTTTATTGTAGTATTTAATGTATGATCATAATGATATGAGATAAGCTCATTTTCTTTGCTATACTTTTTTTCTTGAATAGTGTCATCAAAAATAATAACACCATCGTTAGTTTCAATCTCTCTAACTTTAGATTTAACTAATTTCCACAAATGACTACTATCAAAAGAGTTATTCGATAATAATCGTGTAAATTGATCATGGCTATATGCACCATTTAATAATTCAGAGATACCAGTTGCTGTTGTTTTTCCAAAAGAAGAAATTAAGTAATCTGAGTATAAATTAATCATTTCAATATTCATTGCTTCATTACACACTAATTTTCTCTACTGCGTAACTTGAGTTAGTAACAAATTTGAACTTAACTACAAATAATTACTCTAATGATATCATCACTATTTTTTATGGAACAACTTATGTTAAATATAACAGAAACACCAATTAATATTGAAGAAGCACATAATAAACCAGAAAGTCAAAAAAATAATAATTCTGTAGCTATAGCTAATGTTACCCCATATTTAATAATAACAGAGCATAAACATCACACTAATATTTCAGAATCACCCTACTCAGTAGCCGATATAACCGACCATAGTTCTAGTCTTCTCCCCAGCAGTGAAGAACGTGCCATCGCAGAATCTAATGACTATACTTCAATGATTAAAACATCACAAGATTTATTAGATAATGCACTACTTAGTAAAAATAAATCTAAGACAGAACAAGCAATTAAATTAATAGCAAATAATAATACGTATCCACATTTGATTACAGACATAATAAATAGTTATCTAATTCAAAATAATACTGTGACTCTTAAAACCCTGTTTTTTGATTATAATCATTATAATGAAAATATGTTATCTTATTTATTAAAAGATCAATTAAATAACGGAAAAAACAGAGAATCAATAGAAAAGTTAGTAAATGCAGGTGCAAAAATTACACTTGAAGATTTTGAATTATTACTGCAATCAACTGATAACAACTCTACAAAGCAACAATTACACATACTAAAATCCATTAGTCTATTATATGACATATTAAATAAAGCTATATATTTAGATAAATTAGATCTAATTAAAAAAGTATATTTTACTCACCACATTACCACTATAAGCTTATGTAATTATTTATTAACTAACTTATTTGCTAATGAATTTAATCTAGATTTATTCAATAATTTAATAGCATCAGGAGCTAATATTACAAAAAACACATTTAAACAACAAGTGTTATCTGAAGATATAAATAAAATAAATAACATTGCAACCGTATTAACAAAGCATAAATTATATAATAAAGTATTAAACACTATATTAGACCTAGCTATTCAACACAATAAAGTAGCAATAATGCAAATGCTTTATACACAATATAATTTTTTTACAGACGCTTCGCTAAATTATCTGTTGCTACACAATCTTAACGATACGCCTAATATAGATATTCTTAATGAATTAATAGAGTCAGGAGCTACTATAACAAATAATAATCTCACTCAATGGTTATACTATTGTGCAAGATCCATGACTGATAATCAATTTTTAGATTTTTATACCAAACTAGAACAAATAAACTTCAGTCAAACATCTAAAAATACTATAAGATTATGCTTACAACAAATCTTACGAAACACTAGGAATATATCAGTAACTGGAGATATTACTCCAAGCACACTTGACTACATATTAACACATGAACCTAGACCTGAAGTGCGTGATTATGCTGAAATAATATTCGAACAAAAATATCAATATAAAAAACGACTAAACGATATTGCTAATAATCTCTAATATTGCTTCAATACAAGTATTAGAAAATAATTTTTTTTATTAAGATATTCATAGGCTTCGCTTATGGTTGTATTTTTTTGGTTATTATATCTAACCATAAGCAAACCTATTTTTATAGCTTTTTTTCCTTAATGTCCTGTATATACACGTGGCAGATGAAAATGCTAGGTTTCAGGGCTAAGTAAAATGGTTTAA
>CAKMZJ010000147.1:0-2232 GCA_929200395.1 Candidatus Gorgonimonas eunicellae
TGCCTTATATCCCGTACCTAAAGGAACGGGTTTTACGGCACTTTTTGATAAGCTTTTATCTTGAGTTAGTATTTCTTTATTTAGCTAACACTAAACTTACAAAACACCGACTGATAAAAACTTATAACTACTTGCCGAAACTAGCTTTCCAACTACCACCTGTATATTACAAAATATACCGGCTTAAATCTTCATTTAATGATAAGTCTTTCAAGTTTTTATCTACATATTCATTATCAATAACAAACTCTGTAGCTTTACTATCTTCTGACCCTGCATTAAAAGATATTTCTTCTAACAGCTTTTCTAAAACAGTATGTAATCTACGTGCACCTATGTTTTCTGTGCTATCATTAACCTGCCAAGAAACTTCTGCGATACGCTTAATTCCATCATCTGTAAATTGTAAATCTATGCTTTCTGTTTTTAATAATGCTTTGTATTGTCTAACTAAAGATGACTTAGGCTCAATTAAGATTCTTACAAAATCATCAATTTTTAATTCTTTTAGCTCTACTCTAATAGGCATTCTACCTTGCAACTCTGGAATTAAGTCAGAAGGTTTAGCTAAGTGAAAAGAACCTGAACTAATAAATAATATATGATCTGTTTTAACCATACCATATTTAGTAGACACAGTGCATCCTTCGATTAAAGGCAATAAATCTCGTTGTACGCCTTCACGGGATACATCAGAATTTGAAGAATCAGAACGTTTTGCTACTTTATCGATTTCATCAATAAAGACAATACCATTTTGCTCTACAGCCTCTACCGCTTTTTGCTTTAGTTTATCTTCATCAACTAGTTTCTCTGCTTCTTCAGACTGCAATAAGCGTATGGCATCTTTAACCTTATGTTTACGCTTAGTTTTTTTACGCGAACCAAGAGAAGAAAACATATTTTGTAGCTGACTAGTCATTTCTTCCATGCCAGGAGGGGACATAATTTCAACGCCTGGTTGTCGAGATTGAATTTCTATGTCTATTTCTTTATCGTCTAAATCGCCGTTATCTAGTTTTGAACGTAATAATTTACGTGCTTCACTTTCTGACTCTATATCGATATCTTGTTTTTCAGCGTCTGTTTCTTTTTCATTTTCTTTACGTAATGGTAGTAATACATCAAGAATTTTATCTTTAGCTCGTTTACTTGCCACCTCATTAACTAATATAATTTCTTCTTCTCTAAACATTTTAATAGCAATATCAACTAGATCACGAATAATAGATTCTACATCACGACCTACGTATCCTACTTCAGTAAATTTAGTAGCTTCTACTTTAATGAAAGGTGCTTTAGCTAGCTTGGCTAATCTACGTGCTATTTCAGTTTTACCTACCCCTGTAGGACCTATCATCAATATATTCTTAGGTGTTACTTCTGCTCGTAAGTCTTCATCTAGCTGCATGCGCCTCCAACGATTTCGCAATGCAATTGCAACGGCTTTTTTTGCTTCATCTTGACCGACAATATCACGGTCAAGTTCTTCAACAATCTCTTTAGGTGTCATTTATAAAAATCCAGTATTAAAAAAATATAATTTCACAATCAATACAATAAGTTTAAATAATTTTAAGGGTGTTTAACTGATAATATCAGCATCTAACTCTTCGATTACTCTATTATGATTAGTATATACACATACATCAGCAGCAATTTCTAAACTAGAATTAACTATATCTATGGCACTCATTTCTGTATGGTTAAATAATGCTTTTGCAGCTGATTGAGCATAAAAACCACCTGAACCTATGGCTAAAATACCATCTTCAGTTTCCATTACATCGCCATTACCCGTTATTATTAACGAAGCTTTGGCATCTGCAACAATAAGCATAGCTTCTAATTTTTGCAATCTACGCTCAGTACGCCAATCTTTTGCTAGTTCAACCGCTGATTTAACGAGTCGACCCTGATGCCTTTCTAGCTTAACTTCAAATAATTCAAATAAAGTAAAAGCATCTGCTGTTCCACCGGCAAATCCAGCAATAACCTTGCCTTTATGCAGACGACGTACTTTATGAGCATTTCCTTTAATTACAGAATTACCTAAAGATACTTGACCATCGCCACCAACTACAACCTTTCCTTTGCGGCGTACTGATAAAATGGTAGTACCACGATACTGTTGTTGAGACAAAACTACATCCTCCAATTTATGTTTATTAATTAAGGAAATAATGGGGCATTATAATATTATATCAAGTCTATTGTAGAAAAATAATCTGC
>CAKMZJ010000147.1:2332-5175 GCA_929200395.1 Candidatus Gorgonimonas eunicellae
TAATAAATTTATTGAAAAATAAAATTTTAATTATTATACTAGCAAAATATTAAGTAAAAACTCTATATTTAAAGTATCAAATATAACCTTTAAATATATGGCTAGTAATTTTTTACAAAATATATTTTTGCCCATACTACAAATATTCAAGTGGAAGATGTATACCTACTACAGTACAGTTTTTATGTTATATTTTAGTATCAATTAAAGTAACAACTAAAGAACCATTTGTATAACGTTCTTTTATCTTCAAGAAAAAATCACATTAAGAGATACATTATGAATGAAATCATCCTTTCTCTAGCGGTAGGCTTTATATTAGGGATAATCTTTACAGCTCTTAAACTACCTATCCCTGCGCCCCCAGCATTAGCAGGTATAATGGGAATTGTAGGCGTATATTGCGGATACCAGTTTTACTTGCATGCATTACCAAAAATATTAGCTATGTTTTAATATACAGTTCTATCTGCAACTCAAAATTCCATTCTTTATACGCCTTCAATTAGAAGGTGTATATGCACACTTTATACCTACTTAACGGTTTTGAATGTAGAATTAAAATAGCTATTGTTAAACTAAAACACAAAGTATAAAAACTAATTAATTGTTATCGTCATTAAAAACTGGCTTGTCTGAAAGAGCTAGCGAAGAGTATAACTCATTAAAATAATCAAAAAGCTCAACGTTAAAATACTTTTCCTTCCCTAATTGTTCAGGTGTTCTTATAGTTGTCTCACTTACACTAAAGAGTTCGTTACCATCATGGGCAACATTATAGCACGTTTCAACGTAATTATCATAAACATCTTCATAGTCAAAATTTGGGATGTCGTCATTAGCAACTAAAACATCTATTGTTTTCAATTTAATAATAGATATAGCATTACTATTTAATAACTGTAATATTTTATTGATATCTGCTATCTTTTTAGCGGTATCGATATTATCATTTTCAATGATAACTTCAAGTGCTTCTTTAAGATCATCTTCGATACAATTTTTAGTTTTTATTGCATTGGTTAAAATAATTGAATCTAAAGAATTATACAGTTCATCAAAACCATTATGAAAATCAACTTTAAAATCTTTAATTCTTGTGTATTTTGTTTCGAATATTAGTTCATCTACGTTTGTTATAGTAAATAGTTTAACTCCATTATAAACAACAGTATATCCCATGGTACTTGAAATATCATCACTAAAAAAATCTATTGTCTGTAGTTTATCTATATCTATAGAGTCAGTTTTTAATAGCTGTAATATTTTATCAAATGATATTATGCTTTCTCTAAATATACTGGTACGAGTGCGGTATTTAGCGTTACTCCATTTATCTTTATATATTTTTATAGCAGAATTAATATCAGCTTCAATTCTATCTTTAGCATTTAATGAGTTATCATGAGTTACTATATTTATATCATTATAAACTTCATCAAAACCAGCATGAAACCTAAGGTCAAAACTTAAACCTGGTGCACCATCTTTTGGAAATCTTGTTTTGCTATCTGTATTTATTATTGTGAATAATTCAACATTATTATAAATAACTGTATAACCAGATTGATTAGTGCCTTCTGCATATTTGAATTTCTTACTATTATATGGTTTTATTATACCTAACTTAGATATATCTATAGTATTACTATGTAGCAATTCTAGTGCTCTGTTAAATTGTTCTATCTCACTAATATCATACCTAATTACATAACCATTTTTTTCATTGCCTTTAAGTATTTCTATGCCGTTTTTAATATCAGTTAAAATCTTTATCTTGATTTCATTAGCATCTTTAGGTATTAGCTGATCTTCTTTACTCTGATAACAATAACAGTCTTTTCCATAATGAATCGCTTGTTCTTGTACCTTCCTAAAACCAATAATCTTTTCTAGAAATTTAGGTCTATTATTTAATGCATCGCTTACAGTAAAATACTGTTCTCGCGTAGCGAGATCTTTATTTAAAGAATCTTCTCGTAATTGGGCTAAACTCTCTGAAGTTGTTGTAGATGTTATATCCATATTTTTCCTTATGTAATAGATTTGTAGTTGTATTTTTAATAAAAGATCTTGTATTAACACTTAGATACATTAAGAAACAAAAAATTTTAATTTAAAAAAATAATTTTATTAAAGCACAAATAATCAATTCAAGTATTATTATATTAATTTTATACAAAAATCTAACCGCAGCTGGTTTAATCTTGTATCTTACAATTGTTTTATTAAATTAATGCAACACTCATTAATGATCATAATTGTTTTTTTCAAAGTAAATGTATGGGAAAATTAACAGGTATTTCATTTATTTATTATACTCCTATTTGTGTATGTAATAACCACTGTATAATAAAGTATCGCGTTTTCAAAAAAATAGCTAAAAGAGGTAAAGCTTCTACAGGATACAAACTTGGGTTTAAACTGCATTTAATTATAAATCATCTTGGAGAAATATTAGCTTTTAAATTAACAGCTGCTAATGTTGACGATAGACCACCGTGATGTCTTTATCATCTAATTTAAAAGGTATATACACCTTTTACTAGTAATATAACATAATTTTTAGTAATATTATCTACCTTTTATATTATTTTCTTACTGCATAAAACAATCAATTAGCAAACCAGATAATTTATATTTTAAATAAATAATTTATTTAGTATCAATAAAACACTATTTAACTTAATTAACAAGGACGATTTAAATGCCATTTTTTACAAGATGTACATCCAGTCATAAAAAACCTCTGCTTGATGATATTCAACCTATTTCTGTAGACACTCAACCAACCACTTCTGCAAATATGCCAAGTCCAATCAAGGAGATAAATGGTACTAAGT
>CAKMZJ010000148.1 GCA_929200395.1 Candidatus Gorgonimonas eunicellae
AACCATAGTTATTATCAAAGTTACAGCGGCAAAAGCTAGCCAAGATAAGCTAAATTCAATCCAAGGAAATATTTTAGCTACTAGAGGTTTATACTCTACAGGGATAACACCTTTATGATATAAGCTCTCTATTAAACTAGTAAGAAAAATTACTAGTGTTACACTTCTGTAAGTTAATACAGGGTTAATAATCCATTTTCTAATTAATGTAAGAATTATCAAACCTATACAAACAGGATACAACACCGCCAACACAGGAATAAATAATTTTATTATTAACTCTAACCCTAATCCAGTAACAAAAATACAGCAAACACACAGAATTGAAACCAAAGTTTTATAGGTTAGCTTATCAGTAAACTCTGAAAAGTATTCGCTCACCCCTGAAATAACTCCTACAGCTGTAGTTAAACAAGCAAGAGTAATTACTACCGCTAGGCCTATATCTCCCCAAAAGCCAAAGACCTGATGCGAATAGTAACTGAGGATTTGAGCACCATTAGTACCTTCTTGAGGCACTATTCCTGATTTAGCGCCAAGATTAAATAATGAAATATACACTAAAGTTAAGCCAACCGCTGCAATAATTCCTGTTATTAGGCTATATTTAAACATGTATTTTGTGTTAGTTATACCATGAGTTTTTAAGTTAGCTGTTACTATAACCCCAAACATTAGAGCGCCCAACGCATCCATAGTTAAGTAGCCATTTATGAATCCTTGTATAACTGGAATATTTTTATATTCTGCTTGAGGTATCTCTGCTATGCTAGCTAGCGGTTTCACTAATGGCATTACTCCTAAAATAACTAGTAATAATATTAACAACGGGGTTATCATTTGCCCTATTGTTTCTAGTAGTTTTCCTGGGTAGATAGATAAATACCATGCGATTATATAAAAAACTGCTAAAAAGGTTATCTTTATAGCTAATGATTCACCAAATATAGGTGTTGTGCTAAATTCTGCTGATACTATCGCAGTTCGTGGAATAGCATAAATTCCTATAACCAAAAAAACTATACTTCCTAAGATAACTATTACTTTATGAGGAAGTTCTTTAGATATCGCATTAAATCCTCCATCAATAAGACAAATTGCCATAATTCCCATTAATGGTAATCCGACTCCAGACATAATAAAGCCAATTGCAGCTTGCCAGACATTAACTCCCGCTGATGCTCCTATTAATGGAGGAAAAATTAAATTACCAGCTCCTAAAAACAGAGCAAATAACATGAACCCTAACCCCAAAATTTGCTTTATATTCAGAGATTGCTTCATAGTTGCCCCTTGTTATTTAAAAATACCATTTCCTATTTAAAAGTCCTTAGTAATCGTATTAAGATTTTGCTATTAACTGTGCTTTATATAATTAGCAGTTGCTTTTAGATTATTGTATGAATACTTCATATATTAATATAGGCATAAAATTAATATTCATATTTGAATATCTTATTAAGAATAATTCTTTTGTATTAGAACTATTATCTAATATATTATCAAATTTTTTACTGTTAATAAAGCTATACATAAAATCACTTCTAGAGTGGTGTTTTTGTGAAAAAATAAAATCTCCTATTGGGGTATTTTTCCAGGTTAGTAAATCTTTATTTTGATTAGAAAAGCTAATGGCAGGAATACAACACCTTGCAAAAATTATAGGTGTTGTTTTTGCATTAATAATTGTGTCTCTAATTAAAGCTGGGGATTTATTAATATTTAGTACTAATGAGTCATGAGTCTGTAATACCTGCCACTCATTACGTAACAAATTTACGGTTAATTTATCATGATATTTATTGCGTAATATTTTTGTTAGGGATGATTTAGCAGTTATTATATTTTTTAGCTCAGTAGATATTGCAATATTATTAGGTATATTTTTGCTCCAAGATAGGTCTTTAAAAGTTATTTGCATCAGAGCTCCTTTTTATATACTATTTTTATTTATACATCTTCAAGTTAAACCGTATAAATAGTATATAAAAACTAATGTATTGTAAAATCTAAAAACGAAAATATCTTGATTAAACTATTATATATTGTGATACTTAATATATTTGTAAATTAGAAGGTTTTTTATTAATAATCTGTTAGAGGAGGCTACAGTGCATTTAATATGGGTTGACTGGGTATTTCTTATTATTACAGGAACTTTAATCACAAAAAATATTCATAAGTATTTTTTATTTCAGGTCGTTTCTCTATGTGGTTGGCTGTTAACTTATTATAGTGTGTCTAATTATGATAGCTTCATAATAATTGGCAGTGACTGGTTTGATTTTTTAGCAATAAAATATCGGGTACTAGCTTATAAAGCAACTGTGTTTTTAGCAACGATAGTGATCTTTAATTTACTTGCAAGTCTTTTAGAATTATTGGCTGCCCCGCGCACACAACATATTGCTTTTGAGAGATTCTCTGGAATATTTTCTGCTGTTATTAAATCTTGTATCTTAAGTAACTTTATAGTGCAAAATTCTCATGGATTATTAGATAACTATATATTAAAAATAATAAATTCTTCTTATTTGTTATCCCTTGCACAACAATTTTCTGATATAATAGCAAAATATATGTCTATGCTAACAGGCATGTTTTAAGATATAATTTATCATAAGGAGAATTTATGTCTGTTATAATCTATCAGTTTAAGATTATAGCATCATTGCTAAAGTTTTTTACTAGTTTTAGATTTTCATCTATTATGATGGTCTCGGGATTATTTTTTCTATATTTGCCTCTATTGCTTTTAGTTATACTGTCTTTTAATCCCTCGCCTATATCTTTTAATTGGAATGAATTCTCAATAAAATGGTATATAGAGCTATTCCACGACAAAATACTATTAACAGCTTTATGGACTAGTTTAAAAATAGCATTTTATACTGCAAGTATGTCTGTTTTTTTAGGTCTATTAACTTCTATTAGTTTAATTAAACTAAAAGCAGGAACATTGTTTAAAAGCCTAGTAACTGCGCCTTTAGTGCTACCAGATGTTATAGCAAGTGTATCGTTACTACTACTTTTTATTAGTATGATGGAAATTATCGGTTGGCCGGCAGAATTAGGTATAACAACAGTATGGATTGCTCATTCAACTATGGCTACAGCTTATGTTGCGGTTTTAATTGGAGCCAGATTACGTGAAATTAATCCTGAATTAGAGGAAGCTGCTTTAGATTTAGGTGCGACTCCTCTTAAAACATTTTTTTACATCACCATACCACAAATTATGCCGGCTTTATTTTCCGGATGGCTATTAGGTTTTACTTTATCTTTAGATGATTTAGTGCTTGCAAGTTTTGTTTCTGGAGCAGAAATAAATACTCTAACCATGGTGGTTTTTTCAGCATCAAGATTTGGCATGTCCCCGAAAATAAATGCGTTATCTGCTTTAGTAATTTTACTTGTTTCTTTATGTGCTTGGATTAGCTGGTATAGAATTAGCCATACAAAAACAAATAATCATTAATATTTATGAAGCACTAAGCAGAGTAAAAAGTTTTTCTGGTAGCTTAACTGCCACCTGTATACTTGAAGGTGTATATTTAGCTATTTTTATATTATATTTTGTTTATCTACCCTAAGCAAGTTATCCAAAATTAAAGGTTGTCTATTATGTGGGCATAGCTTAGATCTAGCATCAGAAAGATTATACCAAGTTGCTAATGCATCATAATCATAAAACTGTTTATCATAGTACACAACTTTATCTACATCTTTTATTGAAGTTTGCAATATTATAGTCTCGATGTTGCCATCTGCTTTTTCTGGATAGCGTTGCAGATTTTCATATGCTTTTAGTGGTATTTCTTGCATTAGATCATGTGTTTGTGAGTGTTCTCTAATACGTTCTTGTACTTTTTGTAAAAACTCTGTGTTTAATCTTTTAAGTTTATCCATTGTTTCAATAGACATAATTTTTATTGCTAATGAAGCAGTCAATAATCCTGACACTTTGAAAAAAGTATTAGAAAAGCATGCTCCAGTCAATGCCTGAGCCGCAGCAAAACACAGCATATATTCATAGGGTATTTTTTTTATATTTCTATAACAAATATTTTTTATAATATTAAAACTATTACTAAAAAAGCCTTCTTGGTTAGATAATATGGTATTTGGGTTAACTATTCTAATTTCATTGCCTACTACTTGATTTAGTATAGTCTGTATCGGTCTACTTGCTTGTAATGAAATCATTGTAATACCTATTATTATATTTTTTTATAGTGTATAGCTTATATTATCTACATACTCAAAAATTATTATATCAGCTAATAATATAACAATAAACTGTTATTAATGTTATGTTTACGATGTTACAATCAAGTTTAAAAAAAGTAGAGACCATTAAAAAATATCATAAAGTATTTATTTTGTTTTTGATAAATGCTATTGGCATATGAAACCTCAACGCTCAGCAACTGAAGACAATTGATTAAGCTCCGCTTTTGCTATTTGCCAGTTGGGATAGTGTGCGGTTAGTAGTTTAAAAAAGTTTTTACCATGAACTGATTCAATTAGGTGGATCATCTCATGAGCTATAACATAATTAAGTAAGTATTTTGGTTTTTTACTAGCAATCTAAGAATAACACCTTTTAATAAATCTTAAATATTGAAGGAGCAACTACAGCAGGGGCGTCATTATGAACTTTTCCATAACTAAATAGTCTATTATTGCTAACTGAAGGATATTGTTTAAAATATCGCACTGTATTTTCTTCTTAAAAAGACTTATCAAAACTCATATCTTTAACCTTCTACTTGAAGAGGTATACACAAGGATACGTAAAATGAACACAACAAATATACTACCAACTATATGTCATCAAAATAATAGTTTAATAAATGATTCTGACAGTATTGCAACAAATAACAATGCAGAGTTAAAAAATAGAACTATTGCATATAATAAATATCAGCAATATATTACAACCAAAGAAATATCTTTAACAAATGATAAACGCTTGTTTGTTAATCGATTGATACCTGCTAATAAAGACTATAATGAACATCATATATTAATTTATAATTCAAAAG
>CAKMZJ010000149.1 GCA_929200395.1 Candidatus Gorgonimonas eunicellae
TTGCACTGTCAACCGCTACCCGTATATACCTCAACGGTATGATCGATCTCTCGGTGGTGTTATTTGGCTACCAAAAAACCTTAAAAATCTTGGTAGTATTGCCTTTTTAGCGTTATTAGAATATTTTTTGATTTTTAATAAATAATTCAAGTTACACGAATTACTGAAATGTTCTTTAGTAGCATTATATCCTAAATTAAACAGTTGTTTTAACTGTTCTGGCTTAGTTGAAAATGGACGCCATTTATTAATTTGGAATGGTATAACTGTAGATACCTTTTCAATATTACTCTGAATAGATGTATTTGAATTAATTTGTAAAATTCGTTCTATAACATCTAAAGAGTTATGTAAACTACCTACTTCAAGTTGCGTTAATGGTGCTAAGTACATCCCTATATTATATTTAGCAGCATCACAGATAAGATCACTAGGATAATTATTTAATATTCCGCCATCGGCATATATTTCTTGACCTATTTTAACTGGCGTAAATATTCCAGGATAAGCAAAAGATGCAGCTAATGGCTTAATAATTTCACCATCTGAAAAAACTTCTATTTTACCCTTAGTTAAGTTGGTAACTGCTATTTTTATGGGTATTTTTAAACCTTCAAAGGTACTGGTAGAAAAGTGTTTATTCAATAATAGTGAAATTTTAGAAGAATTAATTAACCCTAAACGATTAAAAGAAAAATTTCTTAAGCTAAATATTCTTATGCTTAGTAAGATATCTAGTATTTCTTTTGGACTATTTCCCGATGCATATAATGCGGCAACAATTGCACCGCCACTTACCCCTGAAATAATATCTGGTTCTATCCCCTGTTCTAATAAGTATTGCAAAAATCCAGCTTGAGCTAAACATTTTGCTCCACCCCCAGAGAAAGTTATACCTAAATTATATTTTTTACAGCCTAACAGAGAAAAACTGTTCATATGAATACCTAAAATAAGTGTTTGTATCTATTTTTATCGTTTTAAAATAGAAAGACTTGTCCTTAAGCTAATTTTACTTTACGCATAAAAGATAATTTTTTACATATACACTTTCAGGTAGAAAGTGTATAAACACACTAATCCTTAAGATAGAAATATATCAAACAGCTTATAGCTAAAATAATTAACGGTGATATAGTTTGTATTATAGCATGTATAAACCATACCCTACCGTTACCCCTTATTGGCTTTAATCTCTCCTTCATATCATCCCCTAAAGCTATTAGTTTTTATTAATATATGTTGTAGATAACAAAGCTATGAACTTTTACGATGCGATATAGTCATAATATTTTGTTCATATTTTAAGTGGAAAATAATATTACTAAAGTAATACTACTTATCAGCTATCATTATATTTTTTACTATGTTAATTAATTCAATAAAACAATTATTGTTATTTTCACTATCGATAGCACTAACGCACCGGCTATACGGTATTAAATTCTTTTCCTTAGTCTTATCCTTGTGGTTGATAATTTTATCTATAATATGGATATTTAATCTTAAATATAAAAAACATTTTTTTATTAGTTCTATAACTATCAGTATAGGCTTATTAATTAGTGTTGTGCAAATAAATAATATTAAATATAAGTTAAACTCAATAAATATAGATTACAACATAAAAAAAATAGTTGGCACTATAGTAGATTTACCAATAAATAAACAAAACTATGCAAAAATTAAGCTGTTACCGCAACAAGATAATTTGCAAATACCTGGTAATATTTTATTAACTTGGAATAATCCACCAGAAATTACTCCAGGTGAAACCTGGGAAATAACCTGCAAACTACGGAGAGTGCATAATTTCAGTAGTTATAATACCTTCGATGCAGAAGCTTTTTATATAAGGCAAAATATTTATTTACGTGGAACAGTTAAGCAGGCAAAAAAAATAGCAGATTCACCAAAATTTAGCCAAATAATAACTAAAATGAGGTTAAAACTTAAAACAGAATTAGAAAACATAGTTAATAATCAAGATATATCATCTATTTTAACCGCCTTACTAGTAGGCGATAAATCAAACATTAAGCAAGATTTATGGGATAAACTAAACGCTTCAGGAACAACTCATTTAGTGGTTGTTTCTGGTTTGCATATCGGATTAATAATAGTTCTTGGTTTATTGCTCGCAAAAATGTTAGCATTTAGTAGAATATTACCATTAAAAAAAATTACCCGTCCGTTAATATCAGCTGTTATTTCATTACTACTCGCTATAGTATATTCAGTTATTGCAGGATTTAGCATTCCAATACAGCGAGCTCTAATTATGAGCTCTGTTGTATTGCTACCACCATTTTTAGGTATTAAAATCAAGAAAGTAACGCAGTTATTATTAGCAATAACTATAGTACATTTAATCGATCCGTTATGCAGTTTAAGCCAAAGCTTTTGGCTGTCATTTGTTGCTGTTAGTTGCTTAATGTTTAGCACGCATGCTGTTAATAGCAGGAATTCTCAGGTTGTTAAATATATGCAACCGCAAATAGTAATTTTTTGTATCATGGCCCCAATATTGGCTTACACTGGTAAGTCATTATCTTTAATAGCCCCTATGGTAAACTTAATTGCTATCCCTTTAATAGGTTTTTTAGTGGTTCCATTGCTACTAACTTGGGGTATAGTTAATATCATTTTTGCTAAATCGATAACTTGGCTGCTTTGGCTGCCAATAAAATCATTAGGCTTATTTATTTACATATTGTCTTTATTACAAAAAATCAATATTTTTACAATAAAACTATCATTCCCTACTGAGATTAGCGCTATTTTAGCAATTATAGCTGCTTTTTTTGTTATAACTCCTAATGCTTTATTGCTTAAAAGATTTGCGATATTCTTAATATTACCTGTATTATTTCCACAAACAGTCACCTTAAAAGATAACATAGCTGAAATAAGTATATTAGATGTAGGACAAGGTTTATCTGTTATTATTAAGACCAAATCCCATGCTTTAGTTTATGATACAGGAGATAAATTTCCTGCTGGATTTTCTTTAGCTAATCAAGTGGTAATGCCGGCCTTACATCATCACGGAATTAGCAAATTAGATAAAATTATTATATCCCACGCAGATAGAGATCATGCTGGTGGCTTAGTAGATTTACTTAGTGAATTTCCAGCAGATGTAGTTTCTAGCTCTAAATTAGATATTTCCCAAGAAATAATCCCTTGTAAGCAAGGTATGACTTGGAAGTGGGATGGTGTTTTATTTGAAATGCTATCTGGCGGAGATGCTAAAACTACTAATGATAGTTCTTGCGTATTGAAAGTAACAGCAAATAATCAAAGTTTATTATTACCTGGAGATATTAGCAGTAACAAAGAAATGCAGCTATCAGCTACAGCAGATATATCTTCGCAAGTATTATTATTGTCACATCATGGTAGTAAATTTTCTAGCTGTGAGCCATTTTTAGATGCAGTAAACCCTCATACAGTAGTTATTTCTGCTGGTTATGCTAATAGATTTAGGCATCCAGCAGTGGAAACTTTAAGAAGATTAGAAAAATTTAATTTTTTGGTCTATAATACAGCATATACAGGGACTGTTAGTTTCCAATTAGGTGCTAATCAGTCTTGTTTCGAGTTATATAGGAACAAGAATAAGAAATATTGGCATTATTAAACTAAAAATGCACTGTAATATTAATACACTAGCTCTTAAATGTTAGGGGTTTAATATAGGGAAGTATTTTATAATTATGGTTAAGCCAGCAGATCGAGAAAAAATATATGCAATCCTTCGTGGTGACGCCTCAAAGATGTTTGGTACATCTAAAGCAAAATATAAAGGCAGGGATACAACTATATTAAAAAAGACTACTGAAACCCAACCTAATTTACTACCATCACAAGAATCTGAAAAAAATTTATCCGCATATGGGGTATCTGAGCATAACCCTAACGATGTTGCAAGTCAGTTACAAGAAAAACCTAGCATTATAAAAAGAATAGGGCAGATTTTATTTAGTATAATAAAGTTACCAATAGTTCTTTGTATGAAAATATTTGATTTAATAAAAGACTATACCAGTAAAAAACCAAAACAGTCACTAGATGTGCGGGATACATTAAACATAGCAAATAAAAATGAAGAAGATTTAACAAATAATACAACTAAATTAAATAGCAAAGATGAATATACAGAACAAACTGTAGAACAAACTGTAGAACAAACTGTAGAACAAACTGTAGAACAAACTGTAGAACAAACTGTAGCAAGTCTAGATCAAGATAGAACTACAGATGCAAATAAAATAAAGATGCAAGAGCAAATTAAGTTATATCAAGATACAGAACCTTATAAAAAATCTAGAGATGACTTTAAACGCAGCAGTTATGAATTTAGCAAAGAAAAACTATTTCCAATTTTTTATGATTCGTATAAATTTAACATCAAATCATATAACGAAGGTAAAAGTTGGCGAAACAGGTGTACAGTTTTTCCTGCAAAATTTGTAAAGGCGAGTATTAACATTATGTATAAAACAAAGATACTAAAAGAATTAGAACAACTATACAATGCCATGTTTGTTAGTATTAGTGAGAACAATTTGCAACAAAGTTTACAGCAAGAAACACCTGCTGTAGCAGAAGATATTATAAAAACAACAGAAAGAAAAATTCAAACAATATTTACTAAATTATTTGCTGAAAAAGTAACTATTAGTGACTATGAGAACGCTTCAAATAGCTACTTAGAGATTTTTGAGGAGAATATAGATGATCCTGATGTATATATAAAACTATTTAATGATTTAATTATGACTGCTTCTAATAATAAACTATATACTAATGATGAGATCGCACAGCAAATTAAACATATTTTAATTGCTTACTTAACTGCTATTGCTGGATATCCTAAAGATGCATTAGACTTTTACTTAAATAACAAAACGGGGTTATAAAGTGGCAATGGTAGTGTTTACAAGTCTGTGCTGTGACATGCTCCCCTCCCTAAAGGAAGGGGCTTCCTAATTCATAGCGAATTGCT
>CAKMZJ010000150.1 GCA_929200395.1 Candidatus Gorgonimonas eunicellae
TGAAATTAATCAATATCCTGTTGCTATAGCTGATAATCACATAACTTGTTGTGATAGAGATTTATGTAATGATGGTACTATAATTAAAAAGTCACTGCCATTTTATTTAGAAACAAATAATACGCATTTTATAGACGATTCAGCGCCACTAAATCAAACAATAAATCATAAAGATGTAGCTCTTAATCTAGTACATGATTTTTCTCTTACAGATAGCTATCTTAATAACGCTTGCATTCATAAACTATTTTTTACTAATCAAGACAATTTAATTATTGCTTTAAAAAACAATGACTGTTATTACAAAAAATTTGGAGGCATGCCTAGAGATAGCTTGCCAGCTTTTCCGTCTCAACCTGTAGTAAAAATTATTTTTTTGGATACACATAATAAAACTGTAACTGATCTTATATCAAGCGATACAGCTATTACTAACATTAATTATATTAAAAATAAAAATTTATTATTTTTTATTGCCGATAATAATATTTTTGTTTATAAATTAGATGCAAATAAACAACTAAAAAAAATTAGCCAGTTATACCTTAACAATGAACTTATAGATATAGCTATAAATTATAATGCAAAAGTTCTTGCTGTTACCAATAAAAAGACAGTATATTTTTATAATATTGATAATATAGAGCAAACAAAAAAATTTATAGCTATGGAAAAACAACTTCAAGGGGCTAATATTTATAAATTAAAATATGCACCAAATAGAGATATTCTATTAGTAAAAAGATATGATGCTAATTATGTGTATACAGATCTTTATAATGTAGCAAATTTTAATAAAATAACTTATCTCAAGAACATTGTAAATACAGAAAGAGAACGACATACTCATATAGAATATATAAAGTACAACCCATATAAATTAGATTTTTATTATGGTAAATCAGTTATATCTCCCATAGATAATCTTATTATAAATCTTAAAATTGATACACCAGATTTTAGTAGTAATTCAGACATTAGATTTGATCACTTCACTAGTGTTGCATGGCACTATAAACAAGATACAAATAGTTGTTGTACGTTATCTGGTAGCTATAAATATTATCCATGGCAAATAATAGCTGATAGATCTATTCAATATGTGCTGGATTATTTTTTTACAACCGAAAATAAGCCGGTGATGGGTTTTGTAATGCGTAAGTGGTATTCAGGTAAAGCTTTATGTTTAAGAGAAATACGAGATAAATATTTTTATCAGCCAAAGCCTTATGCTTCATCTTATTTTGGAAAACATCGAGATATAATAGCTTTTAAAAACCTTTTTTACAATGCTCGTAGTGGTTTATTTAATAACGATGATAGCAAAATAGCAGTTTATGGTCATAATAGAATACAAATTTATAGTATTAATTTAGATAAATATGCAGAATCGAAAACAACTGTAACTCCAGAAATAAAAACTAATGAATCAATAAAAAAAGTTACTAGCTTTTAATTATTATCTTTAGCATCTAAATATAAATATGCTAACAACAATTTCAATAAAAGAATTTTGATAAAAAACTAATTATTTTTTTATCAAACTATTGAGTTATTAAAATAAGAATCAACTATGAAATTATTATTAATAATACCTTATATTATATGTTTAATTAGTGGCTCTAAGAAGCTACAAACAACTTACAATAAGCAAACTACAGGAAATCCAACTACTAATTCTTTTATCGCAGATTCAAAACAATGTTATCAATGTAATTTTACTGATAGCAATGCTTTATTTAATAGCCAATGTGCAAATCAAAAAATTATCTGCGATAATAATTTTTGTAGTACTATGTTATTTAGAAATAAAGATGATGGTGAATATACACTGCAATTAGGTTATATTCCTGAAAATTTCTGCCCTAAAATTACAGGACAAAATTATTACACATATAAAAACACAAATGATAATTATATGAATTGTTGTGATAACAGTTCATGTAATGATGCTAAATCATTTATAACAACATTACCTAGATCAAATTTTATTGTTAATAAAAAAAATACAACTTATACAATATATGATACAGCACCAAAAACTATAGTTTCAACTATATTGCATGATTTTAATTTTGCCAATTATACTCTTAATAAGAATTGCATAAATGAAGTGTTTTTTGCAGATGAAGATAATTTAATCATTACGCTTAAAAAAAATAGATGCAATAATAAAAAGATTAGTAAAAGTGATATATCTTTTTCAATATCTCAACCTATAAACAAAATTATTTTTTTAAATAAAAATGATCAAGAAATTATTGAACTCCTGTCTAGTGATAAAAGCATTACTAGTTTTAACTATATAAAAGATAAAAATTTATTATTTTTTATTAGTGACAATTATGTTTTTGCTTATAAAATAGACAGCAATAAACAATTAATAAAAATTAATCAAATTTATTTCAAAGATGCTCCTGTTAGTATTGCCATTAATTATAATTCAAAAGTTATTGCTATTGCTAATAAAGCCAAAGTTATTTTTTATGATATAGCACAAATAGAGCAAACTAAAAAACTTATACCTATAAAAGCAACAATTGAAGGATTAAATATTTATAGAGTGCAATATGCACCAAATAAAAATATTTTATTAGTAGAAACATACGATTCTAATAATTTAAATACAGCAATTTATAATCTAGAAAATCTTGATAGAATGGAGTTTATTGGTGCAACTCCTCCTCAAAACAGGCAAGTAAAAGCTAGATATATGAGTTGTATGTCAAAATATACTACATTATCTATAACTCCTAATTTTCTTCTAGTTAATGAAAGAAGTTACTACGGAAAATGGATTATAGCACCTGTAGATAATTTTATGATGAATCATAGAGTTATCTTTGCTTGCCCTCCACCAACAATCGGTAAATTACCACGTGAAGAACGATATCCTGCTTATTTTTGGGCTAAGCAAATAAATCAAGATGGCTATTCTGTTAGTTATGATGATAATGCTACAAATCTAGACATGTTTATCAATAAATTTGAAGACAAAAGAATTTTTGAGTATATACCGAGGGCTGATGGCTTTGATATGTTAGGACCTCTTATAAAAATGACTGATATTTTAGCAGTGTACGATTATTTTTTTTCTAGCAATCATAATCCAGTATTAGCCCTCATTGCAGAAGAAAGGAAGCAAGCTACAAATGATAGATATTTATATTTTAAAAGAATTTCTTATAGCAATATTAATGAGTCATATCAAGAAGCTCTAAGTAAACAGCAAAAAATTATTAGATATAAATTATTTGATCTAGCTCATAGTGGAATATTTAATGCTGATAGTAGCAAATTAGCAATTTTTGGTGATAATCAAATACAAATATATAGTGTACATTTAGATCAAGATAAACCACCAAAAATAACAACCATTAAAATTTTAAAAATAAAAAATACTAAAGCAGAAGGAGAAACTACTAAGCTGCCAGAAATAAAAACTACTGAAGCAGAAAGTAAAACTACTTAATTTAAATTATTATTTCTATTACTAGATAATAAAATTAATTCAACAAATGTTAATACTTACAAAAAATTAGATAATTATTTTCTAAATAAATATCTTTATGAGATTATTGAAGTAGGAGTGGAATCAATTACAAATATTGCGATTATATCTTGTATTGTAAAACACAAAAAATCAAAGAAAAAAAATAAGCAAAATAGTTAAACAAATATAGACGTCAAAGGTATTATAAGTAAACAAGAAAACTAACACATTGATTTTAACCATTCTAATATGGAAGAAACAATTTTAAGTACAAATAATTAATATAAAAATAAGAAATAATTATGAAACTATTCTTAACAATATTTTCTATTGCAAGTATCATTAGTGCTAGCAAGATGCTAAATCAATCTATAGAAAGTAGCTCTACTGATTCTTTGATTACAAATACAAAACAATGTTACCAATGTGATTTAGCTGTAGATAATTTTATTGATATCAACACTATGTTTAATAAACAATGTGCAAATCAAAAAATTAATTGTGATAATCGTTTTTGTAGCACTATGTTATCTAAAAATCAATACAATGGAAAATACAGATTGCAACTAGGTTGTGTGTCTGAAAATTACTGTAATGAAATTAACCAATACCCTGCTACTATAATTGATAATCACATAACTTGTTGTGATGGAGACTTATGCAATAAAATGACTACAATTAAAAAGTCACTACCATTTTATTTAGAAACAAATAATACGCATTTTATAGACGATTCTGCACCAGTAAATCAAACAATAAATCATGCAAATGTAATATCTAATCTAATACATGATTTTTCTCTTGCAGATAGCTATCTTGCTAACGCTTGCATTCACGAACTATTTTTTACCAATCAAGATAATTTAATTATAGCTTTAAAAAACAATGACTGTTACTACAAACGAGTTGGAGGTATACCTGAAGATAGCTTACCTGCTTTTCCGTCTCAACCTATAGTAAAAGTTATTTTTTTAGACACACATAATAAAACTGTAACTGATCTTATATCAAGCGATACAGCTATTACTAACATTAATTATATTAAAAATAAAAATTTATTATTTTTTATTGCCGATAATAATATTTTTGTTTATAAATTAGATGCAAATAAACAACTAAAAAAAATTAGCCAGTTATACCTTAACAATGAACTTATAGATATAGCTATAAATTATAATGCAAAAGTTCTTGCTGTTACCAATAAAAAGACAGTATATTTTTATAATATTGATAATATAGAGCAAACAAAAAAATTTATAGCTATGGAAAAACAACTTCAAGGGGCTAATATTTATAAATTAAAATATGCACCCAATAGAGATATTCTATTAGTAAAAAGATATGATGCTATGCACGTTTATACAGATC
>CAKMZJ010000151.1 GCA_929200395.1 Candidatus Gorgonimonas eunicellae
TGCCTTATATCCCGTACCTAAAGGAACGGGTTTTACGGCACTTTTTGATAAGGCAAAAATCACTTTGTATTACACCTGGCAGTTGCAACTAAGTTCAAAACAAAATGTCTAACTAGTTTTTAACATCATAAAAATATAATTTAAGAAGTCATCTATTAAATATTATACATAAAAAAATAAAATAAAAGGTAATTAATACTATGATACAAACACTTATAGGATATATACCATCATTTATATCTGAAACTATAACTAATAACTTTTTAATTAGGTTATTCGTATCTAAGGGAAGATTTTCAAAATATGACCTTGTCTTCCCTCATGAAGAAATTATTAGCAGAGGGATAGAGATAGTAGAAGCAAATCCTTATATTGGTTCAACAAAAACAGATATAAGGGAAAAAAATTTAGGTTCTTCTAGAGGTACGGTAACAACTTCTTTCGATCATTCACTACCAATTTTCGCACCAGAAAACTCAACTGTTTGTGCCATCATCGATCATTATAAACAGAAATATAATGTATATATTTATTTTGTAACCTCGCAAATTGAAAATGCAATTTATCGACTAACAGAGCAACTTGAAAATGAAAAATATATAGGTATTATTGCAAATAGTCCTTACCATCATGGACATGTTACACCTGTAATTATCAATAAAAAAGATGACAATATTTTTCTACTTAGGTTTGATGCTATAAGTGATTATACAGCTATCGATAGTAATTTAGCTGAGGCTAGAAATAAACTCATCAATAAGCATGGATATCAGGTTACTATCATAAATGTAGGCCCAGAATATCAAGCAGATTATATATCTTGTAGAATAGGTGCTGTTTCTTTATTAAAAGATGCTCTAAGATGTCCTAGTTTAATGGATTACTTTAAAAATCTAAAAAAGTATACTTCTGATGATGAAAAAGAATTTATTAAAAATGATGTATCTTCAGCAGAACTTCCTAAGTTTTTATTTAAAATAGTACAAAGTAAAAGTTTGCTAGATAGTCTTACAACTGAAGATTTACAAGAGCCTTTAAAAACAGCAATTACTAATATGAAAAATCCAGATAAAACTCTGCAAACACATTTAAATAAATATAATCGTGATATAACAGTGAGAATTAAGAAACATATCTATACTCCTAGCTGTATAACAAATAGAGTGGTATCTTGGCAAGTAAATACTTACCTACAAACAAAAGCCTATCGTCTTGCAGTGAAAGCATTCGATATACTAGAAGGTGAAAATGGAAAAAAAGATGAAGCTATGAACGAAAAATTAATGCGTCAATATTTTAATCCCCATCTGATTAATAATAAGATAATAGCGTTCCAAGAAAAATAACCAACCCAACTTTATTATTATTTAAAAATGCTTTAAGGCATAAGTCGCGGTCTCTATTTTTAGTGAGCGAGTATTGATAAATAAAACCTACAGAGGCTAAATCTAGCCCAATAAAAAAAGGTAATTTTAAATTGTTTAAATAACCGACAACAGCAAGCAAAAGTATCACTGTTATTTGTAATATTGCAATAATTAAATTATCTTTATTACCAAACCAAATTGCCGATGATTTAAGCCCAATTTTTAAATCATCTTCACGATCTGCCATTGCGTATTGGGTATCGTAAGCAATCACCCACAACATATTTGCTGCTAATAACAACCAACAAGATAAATCTATAGTACTGTTTTCTGCGGCATACGCCATAGGAATTGACCAACTAAAAGGAATTGATAGCATAAATTGCGGTGCTACAAAAAACCTTTTAAACAACGGATAAATACAAGTTGTTATACAGGCAAATACCGATAGCCAAATAGTCGTAGTATTTAAATTGAGCACTAAAGCAAATGCTAATAAAAACATTACCACAGTAAAAATTGCTGCTGCTTTTACACTAATAGCACCTGTCGCTAAGGGTCGATATTGGGTTCTGGCTACATGGGCATCGAAGTTGCGATCGGCTATATCGTTAATAGCACAACCGGCGCTTCTGACGCAAACCAAACCTAAACAAAAAATAATTAGATTTTTTATTTCTGGCTTGCCATTAGCTGCGAACAACAAAGCAGTAAGCATAGGCCATAATAATAAATAAAAACCTATGGGCTTATGAAATCTTCCTAAATGAATAAACGCTATTATTTTTTTTTTATTAATGTTTAGCATAATCTTAAGATATAGTTATTTGATCAAATGATTTAACAAGATCATCTAATTGTTTTAATTGAGTTAACAACGGCTCTAGTTTATTCAGAGCTAATGCTGAAGAACCATCGCACAATGCCGCATTTGGATCTGGATGTACTTCAATAAACAAACCAGCTATTGCTGTAGCGATTCCGGATCTGGCTAATTCTACTAATTGCTGCCTTCTACCGCCTGATGCTTTAGAATCTGCATTACGACATTGCAACGCATGAGTAGCATCGAAAATAATTGGTAAATTAGCAGTTGTTTGCTTCATAACCCCAAAGCCAAGCATATCGACAACTAGGTTATCGTAACCAAAACAGCTACCACGTTCACAGAGCATTATATTATTATTACCATAAGTTTTAAATTTTTCAGCAATAAACTGTACTTGAGACGGGCTAATAAACTGTGGTTTTTTGATGTTAATGATTTTACCTGTTGTTGCCATCGCTTTAATTAAATCGGTTTGCCGAGCTAAAAAAGCTGGTAACTGCAGGATATCTGCTACTTCAGCTACTGGCTGACACTGATGGCATTCATGAACATCGGTTAAAATTGGTAGCGAATAATCAGCTTTAACTTTTGCTAAAATCTTTAGCCCTTGTTCTAAACCAGGGCCGCGATACGAAGTAACAGATGACCTGTTGGCTTTATCAAACGAACCTTTAAACACCAAAGGAATATTTAATTTGGTTGTTACTTCTGCTAGTTTTTCGGCTACAGTTAGCGCTAAATGTTCGGACTCTAAAACATTAACGCCTGCTATTAATACAAAAGGGTTATTATTAGCAATATTATAAGACTTAAGTGTTATATTATTAGTTTTCATATGCTTGTTTGTTATGCCCTATTTATTCAATTTTAAGCATGCTTCAATAAAAGAATTAAATAATTTATGTCCTTTTATAGGGGTAGATGTAAACTCTGGGTGGAACTGACATGCTACAAACCAAGGGTGGTTTGGTGCCTCGACTATTTCTACTAATGATTTGTCTTGGCTGTATCCAGAAATTCTTAAACCTGCTTGTTGTAACTTTTCTATATAATTATTATTTACTTCATAGCGATGACGGTGACGTTCATGGATTTGATCTTGCCCATATGCTTCACGAGCTTTACTACCTGCAGTTAAATGACATAACTGCTCACCTAAACGCATAGTGCCGCCTAAGTTAGAGGAATCATCTCGACGATTAACCTCGCCTGATTTTTCAATCCATTCGGTAATTAAACCAACAACTGGCTGCTCGGTGTGACGATCGAACTCGGTACTATTAGCTTCTGTTAACCCTGCTACATTACGAGCAAATTCTATTACCGCTATTTGCATTCCTAAACAAATACCTAAAAATGGAATATTGTTTTCTCTGGCATAATTGGTAGCTACGATTTTGCCATCTAAGCCCCTAGAACCAAAACCACCTGGTACGATAATTCCAGATAGACCTTGTAAACTTGTAGTGTTATCTGCGCTGATATTTTCTGAATCTAAGTATTTAATTTTTACCTTAGAATGAGTGTGTAAGCCGGCGTGTCTTACTGCTTCATTTAACGATTTGTAGGCATCTAGTAGTTCGGTATATTTACCAACAATAGCTATAGTAATTTGGTGATGAGGATTTTTTTCTTTTGTTACTACTTCATTCCATTTAGATAAATCTGCTGGCGGAGAGTCTAGATTGAAGTAATCGGTGATAATTTGATCTAGATGTTGCTGTTGCAACATTTTTGGTATTTGATAGATACTTTCGCAATCTTGCAAAGAAATAACAGCTTTTTCTTCGACATTGGTAAATAAACTTATTTTGCGTCGGGAGCTGGTATCTATAGGTTGCTCACTACGACAAATTAATACATCGGGTTGTAACCCAATTGAACGTAATTCTTTAACAGAATGCTGTGTTGGTTTAGTTTTTATTTCACCAGCTGTTTTTATATAAGGGACCAAGGTTAAATGCATTAATAACGATTGCGACCGACCTAGCTCTACGCGCATTTGTCTGATTGCTTCTAAAAAAGGTTGCGATTCGATATCGCCAACTGTACCGCCAATTTCTACTAAGGCTATATCGTACCCTGCGGCACCTTTTACTATATTAGCTTTTATTTCATCTGTTATATGAGGAATAACCTGCACAGTAGCACCGAGGAAATCGCCACGTCTTTCTTTACGCAACACATTTTTATATATTTTTCCGGTAGTGAAGTTATTATTTTTTTTCATTACGGTATTAACAAACCGTTCATAATGACCTAAATCTAAATCTGTTTCAGCACCATCGGCAGTAACGAATACTTCTCCGTGTTGAAAAGGACTCATGGTTCCAGGATCTACATTTATGTAGGGATCGAGCTTTAATAATGTTACTGAAAGTCCACGTGCCTCAAGAACTGCACCTAACGATGCTGCGGCTATACCTTTTCCTAATGATGAGACAACGCCTCCTGTTACAAAAATATATTTAGTCATGCTAACCTGCTGAAATTTCTTAGCTATAAATTTTAATACACACGTGTATAGGGGAAATTAGATTAATACACACTTTCAAGTTAGAAGGAGAAGGTGTCTATAGTTGATGGTACTATAGACTACCAAAATAATCGCAATTGGTAAACAAATATTTACAAATAGTTATGAATATA
>CAKMZJ010000152.1 GCA_929200395.1 Candidatus Gorgonimonas eunicellae
ATGCTAGCCTTTGGAGCGTAAATAAGACTTAATCCTCGTGTTTAAGCAATTCGCTGTGAATTAGGAAGCCCCTTCCTTTAGGGAGGGGAGCATGTCACGTAAAGAATCTATTTTTATAGATTTAAAATATTAACCGAGAATTGCTGGCAACTTGAGGTACTAAGTTAAAAAGCTGTTTCCGCAGTAATATTTTCTTCCATGTTAAAATCTTGTGTATTTTGTAGGTGATTTTGGTCTAGAGTTTCTAAATTGAACTTACCAAAATAAAGAGCATTAGTATCTAAATAAACAGTTAATTGAGAGTCCATGTCTTGCAATATATCGCTTATAGTTAGTTTATCTAGGTTTACTAGATGATAATGGTCGATATTTTTATTATGTATTTGTAAATTATATTTACAATATGAGAACTTATGGCAGTTAATAGTCTCTTGAGTTGTCATATTGTCAATAAAAGTTTTATGTAGCTTGATAATATTTATTGGATTGCTTGTTTCTTGTGTAAGTTCATTATAGTTTATTGTAAAATCACAATAAGAGCATAATATTGCGGTTTCATTTGGATACATACCAATGTTAGCTACGTTTTTATACGAAGATTTGTTCATTAAATTATGAAATGGATGTTCAGGATTTTTACGAATATTTTCAAAATTATTTAATACAGAGTTAAGATAGTAATTTTTTTTACACTTAATTAAAACAAGAGAATTATAATTCGTTTTTGCAGAATAAAGTAAATATTTATTAGGCCATAACTCTTGTCCTTGGTCAGGATATATAACTACCACTTTTCTGTTTTTAGTATCTATTTTACTTATACTAACATTAAGGCAATTGGCGGAGTCCTTACGTTTATTAACGGAAGCACATTTTAACTCTCCATTTAGTATTGGTGTGTAAAATCTACCGTTGTAATTTAATTCAGAGGTAGGTATTTTTTTTATCTTTTTAAAGTCATCTATAAGATCTTTTATGTCATCAGAATAACTTTTTATTGTGTGATCATTATAATGTATTTGTTGTTTGTTTTTAATATGTGATACATAATAATAGCTATAGCCAAAAGATACCATAGAAATATCAGAAATTGTCAACTTATTATTTCCTTTTTTATTGTTTATTAGAAAAACTCAGCCTAATATTTATTTGTGCTGGTTTAGCTCTAAGAACTTGCTTATGATCTCTTTATTAATAAAGCTAAAAAGGCTAATTGGAATTGAATATAATGGTGGCTTTTTAACAATAAAAATAAAGTTTTAATATTTGTCAAAACACTGTGCTATATTGTAAGTTTTTATCTGAGGCGATTTTTCGCAAAATTTTACCTCGAATTAGACTTTTGCTTTAGCTCTGAAACTTAGCATTTTCATCTGCCGTGTGTTACTTTAATAAACTCATTAGCTTTTCTTGCTAAGCCTGTAAATGGAGCGTCTAATGTTTTAAAGGTCGGCTATAGCAAAAAAATATAATTTATTGTGCTATTACTTCAATTGAGGCTTGTGATTTACCCTAGCTAATTTATCAAGGTTATAGATAGAAATTTCTAAATTTTTATTTTCTACAGCGATAATGTAATGTTTATTAAGGTGAAATTTTGCATTATAGCTTTTATTAAATATTAAGCGACCTCTGTTTTTTAAAAAACCACCGAAATTAGGAGATACATATTTTTCTAAAATAATAACATCACTATTTTTGCTAATATAACCATGCTTATCGTAGGTATTCGCTACAGCTAATACTTGCTTACTATCAGGAGTGAATATTGCTTCTGGTACATGTATTTTTGTTTTTGATTGTTTTGTAAATACTTCTGTGTTAGCAAGAGGTTCATCGATGTCGGTAGTAGTCATACCATTAACCCATTTGCCATCGGTATTTTTTATGTAAATACAAACATAAGTTAAACTATCAGGATAAACAATAGAGGTTCCATCTGCTGAAAAACATGCTTCAGAATCATTGTAAAACGCAAATCCTTTGGCAATTTCCCAGATGTTATTTTCCTGTCGCTTGAATATAATTAATTTATCTTCGTCTCCTACAAGAATTTCATTGCCGTTTGAGCTGAAATCTAATGATTTAGGACCAGATAAACCTGTAAATGATGCAAAATAATTATAGCTAAACGAACTATCCTCTTCATTAAAGCGACCATGTGTTATATAAAAAGTATTGGTAGTTAATGCATTAGCAAATCCAAAGTGACATCCACGGCAAACAATAAACTCATTGTTAACGGGGCTTAAAAAAATCTTATCTGCTCTTTCTAAAGAAGATCTATGCATTATATAATTATTGTTAGCATCTTTTTGCAATATAATAATTTCATTTTCACAGGCAAAAAAAAGTCGTTTCCCATCTTGACTATAGCCACCACAATATGCTTGTTCAGGAATGGATATTTTCGTATTTTTTTCCCATTTGTTATTTTCATTTAAATTATATAATGTGATACCGCTATCAGTCTGTAAAGTAAATTCATTGCTATTTTTAGGGTTGAAGTATATACGTACTCCCTCACCTTCACCAGTGATTTGCCAGTATTTCTCTGTGTTTTCCCAGATTTCTGCAGTTACATCATTAGTATATGTAAAACTCAACAATGCAATTTTACCGCCATCTGTACTGATGTTGTTAGCAGTAACTGATCTATAACAATCATTTAAAACTGCAATTTCTTGCCATTCACTGTTTATGTTTTTCCATATTTGTGAGCAGTTATTTCCAATACTAACAACAAAGTTTTTATCAGCATATACAGATATTACTTTTTCTTTTTGTTTAAAAGTATGCTCTGGATTTATACCACGAGATTTTATTACATTATTAATAGGTTGTGAATGCGATTGGATAGATAATAAAGTTAAAAATAAGCTAGCAAAAAGCATAAACAGCTTAGAAAGCAAAGCGGTTATATAAGATTTTATATTGCAGTTTTTTTTAGTTAATAGCAAAGTGTTATTAGTGGTCATGTTTGTTTTGTGATATAACCTTTAGTTAATATTATTTTTAAGTGTAATTTTTAGCTTTACCTTGATAAAAACCTCGCATAGCATCTATTATTTTAACATCGCCTTTTTTACATTTAAAATCATCAGGTTGACGAAAAGCATGAGGGTTATTAAGAGTATACTTCAGATGAAATATAGCAGTTAATGCATTTTCACTAGTAAACAATGAAGTTAATAATATAATCATAGCGGAGCATAAAATTATTTTGATATTATAAAGTATATTTTTATTTTAAAAGTTAGTGGCAAAGTAAAAGCAATATACAATAAACATTAAAATATGTAAAATTTATTTTTACAAAGGCTAAAGCTAGTTATTTTATTTTTATCTTAAGATAGAAAATGAACTAATTAAAGATGTATATGTCATTTTTAAATCTAGCTAATGCTAAAAATGTTACATGCATTGATTATTCAAAATAAATAACTATTATTTAGTAACTGCTAATTTTCACATAAATATTCAACTAAAAAAACAATAGGAAATTATGTTAAATATATCTTCAAATAATACTCAGTTAGTTAAAGACAGTACACAGTATTCTTTACCTAAAGCAGTTTTTGCTAATCATAACCTTTCTGTAATTAATTCAGGCGGCAACGAATATTTAAAGTGCAATACTCTTGGCTGCGAGTTTTTAATTAGTACTAAAGATGCAATTAATTATGATAAAAATATAACAAATATAGATAGATTTATTACACAAATTATATCTAAAGAATTAGTAGCAGATTTAAAACAAAAAATTATATCTGACTTAGAACCTAAAATAAAAGAAAAAGGATTAATTCAAGAACAATCCTCCGGGCTATTAAAAGAAATTTTAGATACAACAATAGACATGAGAAGAGGCGTAGATCATTTTATGATATTTGATAATGATAGACTTGAAGGAAATATAAATAAATTTAATCAAATATGCCCACTTATGAAAAATAATTTTAACGACGATTATTATGCAGGAAAGTATACAGATACCTCAAAACAAATATATGATTTTCCAAAAGAAAGTTTTGAAAGTGAAAGCCCTAAAAATTTTTTAAATAACCATTATGATGTTGTTAAATCCCTTTTAACTTCTATATCATATAAAGAAATTTTATATTTAGATAATGTTAATGTAATACTATCAGAAGAAAATCTATACTTGTCATTAACAATAAATAAACCAGATACAAAATTAAATAATATAAAAATAATAACGCTTGAGTGTTCTAAAAAATCTATAGAAACAGGGAAAAACGGCTCTGATGTTTTAGAAAAGCTAAAATTTTTAACTATATTAAATCTTGCGATGTTAAAATTTAAACTTTTAAATGATTGTGCTTTCGATGAAGATACAAGTGTATATATTAAAAACTGGTCAGTAAGTAAAGATCATATAAAAATCACTTCTAGAACTACACAAAATATAAAATTATCTGATGTTGTAGATATAGAACAATGTGAAATAAATATAAATAAATTTAAAAAAATTCTTGCAGAAAAAGGTATTAAATATGATGATTTAATATGTGGTAGTATAAGTTCAAAAAAAAGAAAGCGTAGTTCCAAAGTAGTAGTAGATTAGGGTTCACTATCACAACTATCACCCAAATAACTTATTTAATCAAGAGTCCCCACTATACCACTTGTAGTTAGTGGAGTATATCACTGTAGGTAAAAAAAATATTTTAAAATAGTGATAATCTTTTTGAATTTTTTATAAGCGTTATAAAAATAAGAGATATGGTCGTATATTGTTATAATTATCAACAAAGA
>CAKMZJ010000153.1 GCA_929200395.1 Candidatus Gorgonimonas eunicellae
CTCAAGCTACTGCTCAAGCTACTACTCAAGCAACAACAAAAGAAACACAACAATTAAATCAAACAACACTTAAGCCAACTACAAACCCTTGTAAACAAAAGCAATTTGCTGCTGATTTTATTACTGCAACAGCTAATAATCTAACGTCTCAAGTAAATCAACAAAATTTACAAAACTATTTAACAAATTTGTTAGCTTTAGGTCCAAGAGATAATCAATATAAATCTTCTAGCAATGCCTTCTTTGAAGCTACAAAATATCTAAAAAATACTCTTAGAGACATGGGAATGATAACTAATAGGCAAAGATTTGTTTATGGAGACGATCGTGCAGATTATCGCCCTTCAAATGATTTTGATCTAGCAATTCCTTACAGTCGCAAAGAGAAAAGCTGTAATCCGCTCAACAATGCTAGTTGCAATTTATGCGGATTAATTCCTGGAAAAACTAATAATGTTATTGTTGTTGGAGCTCATTTAGATACAGTAGAAAACAGCCCTGGAGCTAATGATAATGGCTCAAGTGTTGTGGCTTTAATTGAAATAATCCGCATTTTAAAACATGCTAAGCTAGAATTAAACAATCCTATCTTGTTTTGTTTTTGGGGCAGTGAAGAAGTACCACTTAATACTGATGAAGGAATTTTTGGTTTTGGAGCAGGATTTTTTTTACATGACCACCCCAAAAATTATCAATATCTTATTAAAAGATTAGCACAAAAAAATTATTGTCAACAGCAAATAGATGAATTTAATATTGGTTGTTATTTAAATTTAGAACTAACTGGTACAAAAAATAGAAAATATATACAAGATATTAATATTGAAGATCCACAGTATAGTAAATATCTTGAAGACAATGAAATACCGCCAGCAGGTACCGAAAACTTAACTGAGCTATACGCCGAATTTCTTACACAAAAAAATATACTATTTTATAAAATTAAACCCAGCCCTAGTCGTACTGATGTTCTGCCATTCTATAATAAAAGAATACCTGGTCTTACAATTACAGCTGGTCAAGATGCAGAACCTTCTTGTTACCACAAACCTTGTGATAATATAACTGGAATTGATTTTGAAGTAATGTCAAATATTACTCAAACAGTCTTATATAGTCTAGTGCATCTATCTTCAAAAGATGACCTTAGTAATCTTTAATATTATTTTGCTAATATTAATTATTGATTACAGAAAAACTACAGATATCATAAAAGATCCATGATAGCAATTAACCTTAAAAATAACAGGTGAACAAATGACACAAACAGTTATTGCCTATGGTGCACAGTCTCAAGCAGCTGCAATTTCGCAAATATCCATAGAAAGACGTGAGGTTACGCCAGCTGATATCTCAATAGATATTATGTATTGCGGTATTTGTCACAGCGATATTCATCAAGTAAATAATGACTGGGGAGGAGCAATATATCCAATAGTTCCAGGCCATGAGATTATTGGTAAAGTTACTAATATAGGTAATCAGGTTACTAAATTTAAAGTAGGAGATATTGTCGGCGTAGGAGTTATGGTCGGCTCCTGCGGTAATTGTGGCTCATGTAAAGACAATTTTGAACAATACTGCGAGCAAGGTTTTATTGGTACCTATAGTAGCAAAGATCCTAAACATGACGAAATTACTTATGGCGGTTATTCTGAAAACATTGTTGTTGATGAAAAATTTGTGTTGCATGTTCCTACTAACCTAGCATTAAATGCTGTTGCCCCTCTGTTATGTGCGGGAATTACCACCTACTCGCCACTTAGAAATTGGAATGTAAAATCTGGCGATACAGTCGGAGTTATTGGTTTAGGAGGTCTTGGACATATGGGTATTAAGCTTGCTAAAGCGATGGGGGCTCATGTAGTGATGATTACTTCATCTCCTAATAAAGCTAAAGATGCTAAATCGCTTGGAGCAGATGCAGTAATAATATCTAAAAACTCTGAAGATATGCAAAACAACGCAAATAAATTTGATATTTTGCTTAATACAGTTCCGGTTAGTCATGATCTAAATCCTTATTTATCTTTATTAAAAAGAGACGGAACCATGATACTAGTTGGTGCTATTGAACCATTTAAAGCAGGAGAACTAAATGGTTTTAATTTAATATTTGGTCGCAAAAGACTTGGTGGCTCATTAATTGGTGGCTTAAAAGAAACCCAAGAAATGTTAGATTTTTGCGGTGAAAATAATATTATTCCCGATGTAGAAATGATAACAGCATCGGAAATAAATAACGCCTATAAACGTATGCTAAATAATGATGTTAAGTATCGTTTTGTTATTGATTTCACTAAAAAATAACTAACCCCCTAGCTTGCTTTAACAGACAAGCTAGGATAAACAAACTAAGCTGGGTAAATGTCGTCTATATCTTCGTTGTCGTTTATTTTATTATTAGTTGGCTTACGAACTTTTTTACATTCTGCAAGCAACTCAGATAAATTCAACTCAAACTGCTTGCGTCCATAAATAGCTAAGTTTAACTCTGCATAATGTTTACTGATAATATCAGAATTTAATTTAGCTATTATTTGACTTGCAGCAATAGATTTATCTGCTACTACAAATATTCGAGCCCATTTTTCTAAACATTGGATAACCTCAGTTAAGCTTTGTAATTCAATAGCCTTAACTAAAGCATCAAAAGCTATAGCCTCTTTGTTAGTCTTCGTAAATAACTTTGAAGTTGCGGTTACTATTTTGTTATGCCGAGGATATATTAGTTTTTTATATAACAACCCTAATAACAATAGTATCCATAATCCGGCTAATACTAAAGCAAGTAATTTCCAAGTTTTATTAGCATCGTCTAATTCATTGCTAGTTATTGTATCTGTATCATCTGCGCTATGATCTAATTGTGCAGTTGACTTAGCACTAGCATGTTTTTGTCTATGCTTAGATAAATCATTAGCAGTATGAGCTATAGCATTTAACGACATCGCTGGTATGGTAGTTTGCTTAACTTGTTTATCATTAAGATCAAACCAAGTATAATTAATAGCCGGCAGTTGATAATTTCCTGGTGCTACTGGTATATAAGTTATATTAATTTTACGCTCACCTATTACTCCAGTATCTAGAGAGTGGTCGGCATTAATAGGTTGATCAGCATATATATTAAGACCATCAATTTGTTCTATATCAATATTAGGTATTTGACTACTAGTTAAACCTTCAGACTGCACTACAATAGTTCTAGAGATCGGCTCACCCACTGGGGTATTTTCTATAGTTCTATTAAGTTTTTGCGATAGAGCAAATTTTTTTGCCGGCAACCAAGGTGCATCTGGATAATTAGGGATTTTTTCATTAACTTGCAAAGATAACGGCGCTGTTGCAATTGAAAACGGCTCGCCTTGATTAAAAAATGTATTAAAACTACCAAAACCAAAAGGATCGCTAGCTACTGCTACAGCACCTTCAAAGGTTAAAGCAGGTATAGTAAATTCTCCAGACTGTTGCGGATATATAGCAAACCTAAGTTCATCTACCTGATAAGTATAGCCGTCTATCACTTTAGTAAAAGCACGACCGTCGCCTAATTTTTGCACTATAGCGTTATCTATTTTAGGAGGGGTTAAATGTTTTTCTCCTAACAATTGTATTCTATAATAGATTTGAGCTATTAAAATTGTCTCTTGCTGTACAAAAATATTTTTATTAGTTAATTCACAGTTTACAAAAACCGGATTACTAGATTTATTATTTTGCTGCTGGGAAACAGGTTTATCGCTAATTAAAATAGGTATAATATCAGAGTAAACATCCTCTACTGTAATTCTCGGAATTTCTAAACTACCAGTTTTATTAGGTAATACATTAATTGTCCACTCGGTAAAAGAATCTGTTTTACCATTAATAATTTGTTTCTGTTTACTTTTTTGCACTCCCATGATAGTAAAATCTTTTTGTAACACATCAGTATTTGGAGAGGAGTTAGTATCAAAATTAACTTTTATTTTTAATTTCAGGCGTTCGCCATAAGCAGCTGTGGTTCTGTCTATAGTAGTATGTATACTATGTGTATTTGCATTACTAGCAGAGTTATTCGTGCTGTTACTCGGATCTACTAACCAACCAGCAACAGCTAAATTAGCCATTAAAGCTAATAAAAAAAATAAGTATAATTTTTTTAGCATAAATCTGTTTATCTTAAAATAAATATTCATTTGTTGTGCTTCTCGTAATCTGACTATAAACTATTATGTTTTTATACCGTGGCAGTTAAAAGTGTGGATTTTTATCTGTCACGTTTATACTGATGCATAAATTTCCTTTTTAATAAACCACCAGGGTTATCTGGTATTGTTCTCAACCAACTTTCTACAGCTTGTTGTTCAGGAGAATTTTCTGGTTTATTATTGTTGACACTCGCTTTGTGCTTACCATTTGCTTGCTCCTGATTAGCATCGGGATTATTTGCTTTAGCTAATTGTTGAGATTTATCTTGTTGCTTAGCTTCGTCAGTTTTATCGCCAGCGGCCTGTTGCTGTTGTTGCTTATCAGCATCTTTAGCTTGATCTGATGCAGCTTGTCCTTTAGCTTGATCGTTACCCTGTTGATCATTCTTTTCTGAACCCTGTGCTGACTGCTGTTGCGAACCTTGTTGGTTTTCATTAGCATTGGCATTTTGGTTGTTTTGTTTTGAGCCTTGAGATTGCTCTGGGTTATCGCCTTGTTGTTTATCGTTTTGAGATTGTTGTTGCTGTTGTTGCTGCCCTGAGTTATCTCCTTGTTGTTTGTCGTTTTGCG
>CAKMZJ010000154.1:0-2498 GCA_929200395.1 Candidatus Gorgonimonas eunicellae
TGATAAAATAAAAAACTCCATTTTATAAACTTGAATAATAGTTTTTATATTATTACTAAATTTATAAATATGGAGTTATGTTTAATAAACTAAAATTCTAAAGTTATGACCTACACCCACAACACAACTTAGATTTAATCTTAGATTTAAACCGACGAGCATCTTGCGGCATAGACTTAATTTTTCCTGGAGTAGACCATATAGCGTTAGGTAGATTAGATAGCAATCTAAAACCTAAAAAGAATGTAGCACCTAGAACTCCAATAGTTGCTGCTACGCCTAAATCTACAGGGAGGAATGAATCTTGCCCTGTACTTTCTAGCAATCTATTTGCAGTTTTTGCTACAGGTCGTACATTGTTTACGTTATCTAAATAAAATACCATAGCAGGGAATATCAATGCTGCTCCTATTGCTGGTATTATTTTAGATTTCTTCATTAAGCCTTGTTTAAATGCTCTTTGATGTAACTTACTAGTAGCCAGCGAATAAACCAATCCAATAGCGCTTATAATAAGCACAGCAGTATCTGCTGATATTGCTACACCTTGTAATATATTTGCTAGATCTGCAGTTTTATTTAACTCTAACAATCTATTTTTTTGAGAATCTGAAATAACTATATTATCAAAATTAACACCATCAGTACAATCATCAACAGAAGTACAAGTAAAGTTGCCACCACTTTTTAATTTGAAGACATAATTATCTTCAGTTACTTCGTCACCAACAGCATCAACATAATTTCTTAATATAGTACCAGAGGCAAATATATATTTAAAAGATACGCCACAAAGAACAGTAGCTCCGGCAACAAAAAACAGCTTAAATAAATTTATTGCAATATTTGTTGTTGTTGTTCTTGGCTTTTCTTTAGCTGCTAAACAATTTTGTAACGAAGCTACATTATATATAGAATTGATATTACGATCTGACAGATATTTTTCTACAGTAGCATCTAGTTGTTGATTATCATTTTTTTCAATATTACCTGTATCTTGAAGTGCTAACCTAGATCTAGAACGTAATTCTGCGATATCCTCCATATATGCTTCATATTCTAAATCTTTAGTAGCAGGAGGACATATGCCTATCAAGTAACCTAGACCACTGCGCATTAATATTTCATCTATTAGCTGATAAAAGAATATTGCTCCTAGTAATGCGGTATAGCAAAAATTAAAAAAGTACCCTAAATTATCAACTGCAGTTAAAGATGAGTCAGATGAATTACTTGTTATTTGTTCAAGCATCCACCGATATGCATCTCCTGCCGTTTTAGCATCAATTAATGAATAAGCATAAGCTAAATACAAACCTATGCATAATCGTGTCACACTCCAAACTGCTTTTACTATTTTTTGTTTATTTTGAGGTGCTTTACCTAACCACACGCATGGGTGTTTGAATGTCTCCATAGCCTTGTTATATGTTTTTGACAATACTTTTCCTTCTGTTATGCTTAAACGACCTTTATCAATTAAAAAACAAATATTTTCTATAGTTCTTGGAACAGTAAATTGCGCTGCAAGAATTAACTTTGCCGTTATTGAACCAGTTTTGGCTATAATAAGCGTATTAGCACCACAAAAAAATGGTGTAGCACCATATAGTATAGCTTTTAGTAGCCATAATCTACCATTCATAAGATCAAAATTATCTTTATTTAGTAATCGCTCTAATGATAAAAAAAGTTGCCTATCTAGTGCATCATTAGGCATAAATTCCTCTAAGTCTTTAGGTACTGTTTCATTTTTGCCAGGTTCATAAACCTGTAACTTTGTGGAAGCTGTTTCGCTTTTATCATCAAGATTTATCTTCTCTAATTCTGAATCAGAAGCATATAGCTGAGCAATATTGAAAAAGAAAAATAGATTTAAAAACATTATAAATGATATTATTTTTCTAGTGTAGTTATTAAAATAGTATTCTATAATCATATTAAAACTTAAAATATAATCAAACAATAAACTTAACTAATTTATAAAAATTAGCATATATAACCTAACTTATACTACCTGTAAATAATTTAAATTTTTAATTAACATAGTAGCAATAAAAAATTATTAACCAAAGTTATAACTTTTATTTTAGTTTAGGTTGCATACAACTTCTAATTGAAGCGTATATAATAAATTACTAGTAAATTAATAATTTACTACAATATTATTTTTTTTATTGTTTATCCTAAAATTATAGTTAAATTAATCATACAATATTATTAAACAGTGAATAAAAGTCAATAGTAGCTTATATATAAATTTTAAGACATTAATAAAACTCTATTAGTATAAAACTAACATAATATTTTAAAATTAAATTGTCAAATATAAATTATTAAGATAAACAACAACAGAAAGGAAAATAAATTTAAAAATATTTTAGAATAGAAAACAAATAATTTAATGCTAGATGCTAGATGCTAGATGCTAGATGCTAGATGTTAGATGTTAGATGTTAGATGTTAGATGTTAGATGTTAGATGTTAGATGTTAGATG
>CAKMZJ010000154.1:2598-4697 GCA_929200395.1 Candidatus Gorgonimonas eunicellae
TAGATGTTAGATGTTAGATGTTAGATGTTAGATGTTAGATGTTAGATGTTAGATGTTACAAACAGGATGAATCAATTACTTGTAATTAACTAACAGAGTAACTACAAGTAAAGACTGTTAATATTTTATTATTGAATAAACTAATCATATACTATTGCTGATACCACCAACAATTTAAATCTACATTATAGGTATTAGAATTATTAATATACTTCAAAGATTTATTATGAACAATAAGATAATCAGGAAGAAACCATAATGGAAGTACTACATATTCATGTAACAATACTCTATCTATTGCTTTCAATGTTGTTAGCAATTGATCTCTAGATTTAGCAACTTCAATTTTTTTTAATAAACTATCTATAACGTTTAACTTAACCCCAGATAAATTTCTAGAGCCTACGCTATCTACCCAATTAGAATTCCAAAAATTTGCTTGCTCTGTTCCTGGTGAGGGTGTATGCGGATAACTATATAAAATCAAATCAAAATCATGGTTGCGTTGTCTTTCAATATATTGACTGATTTCTACAGTTTTTATTATTAGTTCAATACCTAATTTACTTAACTGTTTTTTTATTGATCCTATTACTGGTTCATGTTGTTGATTTACAGTTAAAAACTCTAATTTTAATGGCTTATTGTTATCATTAACTAATTGATAATTCTTTAAACTCCAACCAGCACTTTGAAGCAAATCAAAAGATTTTTTTTGTTTTTCACGAATAGATTCTAATTGAATAGGATTATTCCATTTTACAGAGAAGATAGTCGGTGGCAATTCATTCTTCCATAGCGTTAATAAATTTTTTTCATTTTTTTCAGGAATACCTCTAGATGCAAACTCTGTTCCATCATAAATACTTTCTGCACACTGATAAATATTATAAAATAAATTTTTATTTATCCACTGAAAATTAATAGCATAACTTAAAGCTTGCCTAACTTTGATATCTTGTAAAGATGAACGTCTTTGATTAAAAGTTAAAGTTACTGTTTGTGGGTTTCTATTAACAATAGTTGTTAATTGTATTCCTTTATGGATTAAGCTATCATTGGTTTTATACTCATGCCATTCTTTAGGATTATCAACAACTTTAAAATTAATAACACCTTTTTTTACTGCCTCAGATAAAACATTAGCATTTAAAAAATACTCGTAAATCATAGTATTAAAATTATAACGACCTTTATTAACTGGCAAATCTTTTGCCCAATAGTCATTATTTCTAACATATTTTATTGATTTCCCTGGCATCACTTCAGAAATTTTATAAGGACCACTAGTAACAGGAATATCAAACCCTGTAGCTGTAAATTTTCGGGAACTCCAATATTTTTTAGATAAAATTGGCATTTGTCCTAAAATTAAAGCCAATTCTTTATTAGTATTATTTTTAAATGAAAACAACACTTCGTTATTGTTTACTATCTCTACTTTAGCAACATCTCGGTAAAAATTCTTATAAAAAGTTTTTCCCTCTGTAGTTAATATATCAAAACTAAATTTAACATCATCAGCAGTTATTGGTGAATTATCATTAAATTTTGCTTTAGGATTAATGTAAAACTTTACCCAAAAATTATTATCGTCTACTTCGATATACTCAGCAACTAAACCATATTTTGTAAGTGGCTCATCCCAGGATCTAGATAACAAAGTATCATAAGTTAACCCCAGTCCAATAGCAGGTACTCCCCTATCTATATATGGCATTAGACTATCAAAACTTCCTACTATACCTTGTTTAACAACACCACCCTTAACAGCATCAGGATTAACATAGTCAAAATTGGTAAAATTTTTCTGGTACTTAGGTTCACCATAAAGACTAATAGCATGTTTTTTTTTAACAATATTTATTTCATTAGCATTAGATTGTAATGTAATAATAATTAATAATAACGAGCTAATAATTACTTTTACTTTATTAATAGATACTTGCATGTTCTATCATAACCTCCCATAAAATAAAAATTTACTATTTTTAAATTTCATTACTACTTTTTTAAAAAATAAAAACTATCTACTAAAAAACATACCATATTTATTCAGATACTGACAAATTTTCATCAGATAAAGCTTCATCAGATAA
>CAKMZJ010000155.1 GCA_929200395.1 Candidatus Gorgonimonas eunicellae
TAGCGATTCAAGAATTAGCTAAATTTTTTAAGATCAATGTAAATTTACAAGATAAAGACGGCCTTACAGCATTAATGTTTGCCGTACAAGAGGGTAGAATAGAAGCAATCAAGGAATTAGCAAAATTTCCTAATATTAATGTAAATTTACAAGATAAAGACGGCTGGACAGCATTAATGATTGCTGCATATTATGGAAAGCTAGATGCAGTCAAAGAATTAGTAAAGTTACCTAATATTAGTATTAACTTTAAGCTTAATAATATTGGTAAAACAGCATTAATAATCGCAGTAGATAGAGGAGAAATAGCAATAGTTAATGAATTAGTCAACTTTCTTCCTCGCGGCAATAGTGCATCATATAGAACTCTAATATATATAATGATTAACAAAAAATAGTTTTATATTTATCAGAAGATAAAACTACTCGCAAATGATTAAAGCAAGTTTTTAATCTTTAATCATTCACTAGATTTATAGTTGATACCCTCTTTGCTTTTACAAATTATTTGCATTAGAACTTACATCATAAATAACTAGTGAATATCTCTCAAAGTTAATTAATACAATTAATTTTATAATAATAATTTTTTTAAAAAGGTTTTTATGTCGTCTTTTTTTACTAACTCTAAAAATTTAATTACTAGTGCCTCTATATATGTATTCTTACTATATGCGACCATGTTTAATCTAAGCTATGCTGGTAATTTAATATCTAAGAGTAATGACCCTGTAATTTATACTTTTATGGATATTGTAAGCACCTATAAAGAAAATGGTAGGCATTTTCTAATTAGTGGATTTGAAGCTAATGAAACAAAATATATTGTATTTGGTTCAAAACATAACTATTATGTCTGTCCTGTTGAAAGCATTATAGAATATGCGCCTTTAGGTGAAGTAGCTTATTCAACGCCGCTTTTAAAGGAAAGGCTTGATACTTTTAAAAATATATTTTTAGGTTTGAGTGAAATACAAAAGAAAATGGTAGTTGAGTTTCTTAATCCAGGAAAGAGCCTAATTGGAGAATATAGTGATGGAATGCATATAATCTCGCCGAGAGAAAAAGAACGGCCAACAATAAAATTTTCTGGAATTACATCAAGTACCTCAAATTATAATAAAGAAGATTGTGAATTTGATAACTCTAATTCTATTCTTGAGAAAATAAATGAACTAGATTTACCAGTAGTTTCATCCGAAAAATTTCCGTATTCTGAGTTGGATAACAAAAATAAAGCTGTCTCAACAATGACTGATTTTAAAGATTATATTGATCATTTTTTTACAGGTGAACAATGGATTGGTTCAAGTAAGCATAAAATGTACTGGTATGTTTTATTAAGAGAATTAAGAGAAGAAATAGTAAAAGGGGTTAATAGGAAAGCTATTCTTGATGAAGACGAAATAAAAAAACTTGTAGAAAAAAAAGGTAAGTTTTTGCATATGTCTGATGATATCAAAACTGATTTAACTAATAAGCTTATTGATTTTAGTAACGAACTGAAGAAGAAAATTTTTAAACCTGAGTGCTTTAATTATTCTGAAATAGACTTCCAGGAAGGTATAGATAACATGTATAAAAAGACGATCATTCATCCAAAAAAACATGATGAGAAAGGGACAGTTATTTTCTTTAATGGCTTGTCAGGCATGGGAAAAGACACGGTCGGTGAAGCAATGGAGACTTTAGATGGGCGATTTATAAGATTAAGCCAAGATCAATTCCTCGATCTTGAGAATAATGATGAAAAGAGCCGTTTGTGGAATGCTAAACAGCTATGTCTGTCTTATGCCATTGAAGAGATCAAGAAAGGTTTTATTCCTGTTATTTGTCGTAATAATCAAACGAAAGAAGAATTCTGGAATTTTAAGTGCCAATTTAGAGGTCTCGCGGATTGCTTGCTTGTAACAGCATCCGAGCTGTGGAGTGATAAATCAGACGAGTTTTCAAATATCTGTCGGAAATCAATTGCCGACCGCAATAATCATATTTTAAGTCGACTAAGCAAAGACAAAATAAACGCAATACACGCCTGTCAAATAATAAATCTCGGTCAAAATCCACCCGATCATGCGTTTGCTTCTATTTTATACGTTGACTTTCTAAATGAAAACATGGAGCGTAAAGCGCCTCAAGTAATAGCAAGTCAAATATTAGCTTATGCGCTCGATAAGACACAATGGAAAAAACCAGAATATAAAAAAGATATTGCATATATGCATTTACCAACCAATCAGGAATTTATATCTGCTGTTGACTCAGAAATAGCTACCCAAAACGATAAGAGTGGCCCAAAACTCGCTGAGTATAAGGATCATGTAACATTGATGTACATGGCAGACTTATGGCTTCCCAATTCCAGAAATAAATGGTTTTCTATAAAAAAACATATAAATCAAGGTGAATTAACCGTTCGTTCTGATCGTTATTTGATAAATGAACAAGGAGAAACGGTACTGCTATGTAATATAATAGATAAAGATGAAAATGATGTATCAGATCAATATGTTTATTCAGGTGAGCCTCATATCACATGGTCTTTAGACCATGTGCGACAACCTGTGAGCAGCCTGAAGATTATAAAAGACTTTAAAGAGGGTATAGGCAATTTTAAAGAAGTGTACTTCAAGGATGCTATTGAATTTTCAGCCGATATTGCGACTAAAGAAAAGCGAGGACCCACAAAAGTTAGAATAAGAGAAGATAAGGATGTTTATAATCATAATAAAGACAAGAAAAAAAATAAAGGCAAGAGAAAGAATAGAGGTAAGAAAGGTCATTGATCTAACTGTGGGGTCTTTGAAATAAAATGTCTCTTGGTTGATGTTCGAGCGAATTTCTCGAACATCTATCTTCGAAATTAATCTATGTTTTCAATACAAAGCTATTTTATTTCAAGGTAGGCATCAAGCCTAATATCCGCTCCCTCTCTTACAATCCCTGACTCCTTCACACCACCAAAGGGAATATTGGCGTGAGAAATCATGCCGTTATTGATGCCAATAATGCCTGCCTTTAATTGTTCAGATACACGAAATAGTCGGTTTGCGTTTTGAGTAAAATAGTAAGTGGCTAAACCGTATGGTGTATCATTCGCGCGTTCAATCACATCATGCTCATCCGTAAATGAAAGTACAGACAGTATAGTCCCAAGAATTTCTAATATATACACGTGGCAAATGAAAATGCTAGGTTTCAGGGCTAGGTAAAATAGTTTAATTCAAGGCAAAATACCGCAGGAATGCAAGTGCATTTTCATCTGCCACGTGTATATTCCTCGCTTTTACAAATTATTTGTATTAGAATTTACATTGTAAATAACTAGTGAACATCTCTCAAAGTTAATTAACTTTATAATAATAATATTTTTTTAAAAGGCTTTTTATGTCGTATTTTTTTCCTAACTCTAAAAACTTAATTACTAGTGCCTACATCTCTGTATTATTCCTATATGCTATCTTTTTTAATCTAAGCTATGCTGTTATCGATAATGATCTAGAAGAAATAAGAGAATTAGCAAGACTGCCTAATTTTAATGTTAAGTTGCAGACTAATAGAGGCAACACAGTATTAATATTAGCTGCATATAAAGGACATATAGATGCAATAAAAGAATTAGCAAAATTTCCTAATATTAATGTGAATTTGCAATATTATAGTGGCAGAACCGCATTAATTATTGCTGTATCTGAAGGACATATAGATGCAATAAAAGAATTAGCAAAATTTCCTAATATTGATGTTAATTTGCAAGATAATGATGGTTTTACAGCAGTAATGGAAGCAGTATATCAAAAAAATGTAGAAGCAATTAAAGAATTAGCAAACGTTCCTAATATTGATGTGAATTTGCAAAACAAGAATGGCTGTACAGCATTAATGGAAGCATCATCTCAAGGAAATATAGAAGCAATTAAAGAATTAGCAAAGTTTCCTAATATTTATGCAAATACACAAGATAAAAATGGTACGACAGCATTAATGTTTGCTACAAGAAAGGAAGAAGTAGATGCAATTAAAGAATTAGCAAAATTTCCTAATATTAATGTGAATTTGCAAAATAAGAATGGCTTTACAGCATTAATGATTGCTGAACAACTGAGAAATATAGATGCAATTAAAGAATTAGCAAAGTTACCTCATATAAATGCTAATCTGCAAACGAATGACAGCTTTACAGTATTAATGAGAGCAGCATCTCAAGGAAATATAGAGATAATTAAAGAATTGGCAGAATTACCTAATATTGATGTTAACTTACAAAATAAAAATGGTATCACTGCGTTAATGTTGGCGACACATTATGGTAAAACGGAAACAATTAAGGTGTTATCAAAATTAGCTAATTTTGATGTTAATTTGCAAGATAATAATGGCTTGACTGCATTAATATACGCTGCTCGAATAGGAAATATAACAATAATTAAACAATTAGCAATGTTACCGAATATTAACCTTAACTTGAAGGATATTAATGGTAAAACGGCATTAATGTATGCTTCAAGTGCAGGCGATGCTGAAATAATAAAAGAACTAGCAAAACTTCCTAATATTGATATTCCTCTAGGCAATGATGCGGTATATAATAAATAACAAAGAATAGTTTTATTTTTAGCAAAAGAAGAAGCTACTCGAAAATGCCTAAAGCAGATTTTTAATTTTTAATCATTCACTAGATT
>CAKMZJ010000156.1 GCA_929200395.1 Candidatus Gorgonimonas eunicellae
CTATGCCTTATATCCCGTACCTAAAGGAACGGGTTTTACGGCACTTTTTGATAACCCTTCGAATGTAAAGAAGGGAGAGCTTAACGATGAACTTAAAATAATGTTTGTAAGATCAAAAAAATAAAGATGGTTTAACGATACAAAATACAGAAACTTGAGCGCTATCTAAACTTCGTGTTATAATAAATTTATAACCGCATTTCCAACTGCCACTGGTATATCTGATGTATCATGATGCTTAATATTTGCATCTACTTTACACCATGAATCTAGGTTATCACCCGAATCGCCACTTGGTGCTACACCTTTAACAATACCATGAGCAAAAAAATGTTTATTTTCTTCAGACGATTTTAAAAAGTTATTTATATCAAGTGGTTTACTATATTCTTTAGAATCTTCATAATTGTTAAATATATCAGAAGTAACAAAATATCTATTAGAAAATTCTTCAGGTGAAATTAAGCTTTTTAATTTTAGGTCTCTCCCTAAAGTACGTAGTTCATCTAAATTTAATAAATTTATCTGTTCACTATTCCCCGCTATAGTGAGATGATTACGTGCTGTTATTAAAGTTTCTTCATCGTCCATGTGTGCTTGTCTATAAGCTCCATACATATTAGCATTTGCATAGCTATATAAATATGGCCCTGTTAAATTTATGGTTATATCTTTTCGTAGATTATGTTTGTTACCAATTGGATCAGTATACTCTTCAAACCATCGCTGCTGATGCCAAGTTACATTTAATTGACTATCTACAGAAAGATATTCACCTGAATAACGTGTATTGAGAGTGACATGTTGTTCACAGATAAACATCAATGCATTTTTAACAACCCAATCATTTGGTGCGGCAATCATTACATTATTAAACAACATACTATTTTTATAGTAGTTTCTAAGACCATGCTCACTTGTTAAACAAGACACTGGTATTTTATCAATTACTGATACATCAACATCAAGATATATACCGCCTAGGTTTAACGCAAAAAGGCGTAATATGTCAGAGGCACAGGCATAATTTCTAAAGGGTCCATATAAGTTTCTTGTTACTAGCCCATCTAAATATAATTTAACTTTATGATCAGCAATATCTTTATTTTCTGCACATTTAACTAATACAGAATAATGTTTTACTGTGATTTTACCATCTTTATTACTATTTCTTGCTAATTGACTTAATATTAGATCATCTGATTTTTCAGCATTATACATTGAATTTAAAATTCTTTTAGGGTTGTCTGTCCATACGAAAATTTTAAAACTATCAAGACTTTTTTGAGAACAATTAGTTTGATGCATTCTATATATATTACGTAATGCACTATCTGGTATACAGTTTTCACCTACCCAGACATAATGTATTGATCTTGGTACATTAAATGCTGAGGCTGTTGTTTGAGGAGTATTCCAATCTATTGATAAATTTGTAGGAGGGTTAACAAAATGATTTTTTAATAAACCTTGTTCTGCTGTGATATTTAACATGATTAACATCCGATGTTATAAAGAATTTTTAAATTACAATTACAATTACAATTACAATTACAATTACTAAATTCAATTTCAGGTAATTATAAAGATTAACTATTTAATATGCTGAGTCCTAGCTTAAAATAACATTAAGCATGGTTAATTGCAATTGCTTACTAGGTAAATTCCGCTAACAGCTGTAATAATAAATAATAGCTTATATCCAGTTTAATTATTTTAAATGCTTCCAGGCGACTGTTATATGGTGCAAAGTCATTAATTGTTGCTTGCGTGGATTCCATTGTTGAATTTTATCGTATGCCTGATCGACTGAAGTTGCATTTTCATTGTTAGCAACCCAATGCACTGTTGCTAATAATTCCATGCCATAACCTGTAATTAATTCTGCAATTTTATTTAGTTGTTGTTTGATATTGTCATCTTTAGCCACCATACATAGTTTCTAAAGCATGACGAAAAACATCGATATAAGCACCGTATTTATATTGGTATATCTGATGTATCATGATGCTTTGCATGTCCATCTACTTTACACCATGAATCTAGTTTATCACCCGCATCGCCACTTGGTGCTACACCTTTAACAACACCATGAGCAAAAAATGGTTTGTGTGCTTCAGGTAATTTAGCGTATTCTTGAGGGGCTTCATGGTTGTTAAATATATCATAATCTAACCAATATCTACTATAAAATTCTTCCTCTTCAAGCAATCTTGTTGATTTTAAATAAGAACTTAAACTAGATAGAGATTTTTCTTCAGAAAAAGTTAGCTGCCTACTCTTCCTTGATTCAATAAGAGCATTACGTGCTACTTCTAAGGCTTCTATATTATGTTTCCATTGTTCTTGATAATTACTATATATGCTTGAATATGCTTCAAAGTATAAACCTGGTCCTGTTAACATCATAGTTGAAATTTTTCGTACATTTAATTTTCTGCCATTTGAATCAATATGTGTTTGAAGCGATCTTTGTTGGTGCCATGTTTCATTTAATTGTTCATCTGTAGAAAAGCATTGATCTCCGTAACGCGTCTTGATAGCTACATGTTCATGTTGCTTACATATGAGCATCAATAAATTTTTAATAATCCAATCATTTGGTGCTGCAATTATGAAATTATTCTGTAAAAATCCATCTTTACAATAGACGCTAATACCATATTCACTTGTTAAACAAGATTCTGGTATTTTATCAATTACTGCTACATCAACATCTAAATATATACCACCCAGATTTAATGCAAAAAGGCGTAATATATCAGAGGCACAAGCATAATTTCTAAAGGGTCCATATAAGTTTCTTATTACTAATCCTTCTAAATATAATTTAACTTTATGATCAGCAATATTTTGATTTCCTGAGTATTTAAACAATACAGAATAATGTTTTATTATAATTTTATCATCTTTATTATTTCTTGCTAATTGACTTAATATTAGATCATCTGATTGTTCAGCATTTTGCATTGAATCTAAAATTCTTTTAGTATTATCTGTCCATATGATTATTTTAAATTCTTTAAAACTTTTAGAGCAATTAACATGAGCCATTCTATATATATTACGTAATCCACTATCAGGTATACGGTTTTCACCTACCCAGATATAATGTATTATTTTTGGCACATTAAATGCTGATGCTACTGTTTTAGGACGATTCCAATCTATTGATAAATTTGTAGGCGGGTTAACAAAATGATTTTTTAATAAACCTTGTGCTCGTTTGGTATTTAACATTATTAACATCCGATGTTATAAAGAATCTTTAAATGACAATCACTAAATTCAATTTCAGGTGATTATCAAAATTAGCTACTATGTTGACTTTGTAGATGATTTTATGGTATCATATCCCACTTATTACTAAGCATTATTGTAGTGTAACAAAAATATATGTTTTTTGTATATATCCTTCATCAAGTTAGACTTTCATCCTTGCTTAATTATACGGATATTTTTTTACAGGATATTAAATATGTGTTTACCAGCAATTACTGCTTCGTTTTGTTCATTACGAGGGAATAGTAACTTATATAAAGATGATAAAAAAACTGAAAATATAAAAAACGTAAATATCATCTATAATAAGGTGTCAACAAAACCGTTTCCAGTTAAATTCTCCTTAACCTTTCTTAACTCTACCATATCTATTGTTAATAACCATGTTACTAAACTAGACAATTCTTCTAGGCAATCTAAGATACCAGATAAAAAAAAACTAGGGATGGGTGGCTTTTCCAATGTATACCAAGGAACTTTTCAGAATGGGAGCTCACAACTGCCAGTAGCAATTAAAAATTTATATCCAGATATTGATACCAAACAAAGATACCAAGAAGAAGCAAATGCATTGTTAGCATTACAAAATCAAGAGTACATAGTGCAATTTATTTGTGCTATCGAAGTTGCGTTATCAGTTGGTTATGATCATTATATCGTTATGGAACTTGGCGATATGACTTTATCAGCTTACCTGCAACAACTACAACAGCTTACTATACATACAATGCAAATAAATACTCTTCAATTAAAGCATGCGGCACTAGGATTTTTTAGTTCTTTAATTACTTGCATAGAGCAAGGGATTTATAATGTAGATATAACACTAGATAATTTTTTGCTTTTTTTTAAGCAACATACATTTAAGATGATTGACTTTGGAATTTTACGCCAAGAAGATAACAATAAGATAAAATCTCAAATGATAAGACAAGCCGCATGCTGTTTTGCATTATGTGCTGTTGATAGATATAAAGATAACTCTGAGAATACAGAAATTAAAAAAGAATTAAAAAAAATTGCTTTAAATTCTTCTTTAGGTGATAGTTGCAAGGCTACAGATCAAGATAAAAATTATTTTAGTTATCATATATCAGCTTATGTTAATAACGACCCATTATTGATAACACTTGCTAATAATATTTTTAATGAAGATGGCTGCTTACTAGAAATTAAAAAAATTATCCCAGAGTTTAAAAAAAGTAAAATTCAGCCATTTACTGATATTAGACAGCTGTTATAGTTATTTATTAATAACAACTTTAAAAATTATTTTTCTACTATTGCTTACAAAATAAAAAAAATTAAATTTTATTTTAGTATTTAACTAATAACTCATGCTATCCACTTTAAT
>CAKMZJ010000157.1 GCA_929200395.1 Candidatus Gorgonimonas eunicellae
GCAATTCGCTGTGAATTAGGAAGCCCCTTCCTTTAGGGAGGGGAGCATGTCACCAAATAATGCTCCTATGTCTTCGTTATTAGAATTTGTTTCTAGGTTAAAAAAATTTTCTTCTTCTTTTTTTGCGAGCTCTTCTAAGCTAAAAAAAATATTTTCATCAAAGTCTATTTTTCTGACAAAAATATTATCTTCTTTCAGTACTTGCTCTATACAAAGCAGAGTATCATTGTCAATATCTAGTAACTTTGATGGGTTGTCTTTATTCTCATGGGTTTTTCTATAGTGCCTCCTCATAGATGATTCATGAGGATAGGTTTTATCGCAAGAATAACATTTGAAAGGTCTGGCTGAGCTATGATATTTTGAATAATGCTGGATTAGTTTGTTTTTTGAATCAAGGATTTGTATGCAATACCTGCAGTTGTATTCTGTATTGTTTATATTATTTATTTTTTTTATATGTGTTTTTGATTTATTATGCCTTTCTAGGTGGGTTTTAGAAATAAATGGTATATTGCAAGGTAAACATATAAATTTCTTGTCTCCATGAATTTTTTTGTGGTTCCATAATGAATGCGTATTCTTAAGAGTTTTATTGCAGATGTTACAAGTGGATGTCTTTTTTTTATGTGTTAATATATGAGGTTTTAAATGACCGAGGGAAGTAAATCTTTTAGTGCAGTTCTTAAAAGTACATGGATATTTTTTAGGTTTTTTACTAAGTTTTTCCTTGCTGTTATAAATATTTTCAACTGGTTGTTGATTATTTTGTAAATTTGGATTATTTGTTATAGATGCTTGCATAGAGAAACCTTACTAGTATAATATTGTGTAAATGTTTGTTAGTTAGATAGTAAAACTAGTATAAAGTTCCATTATATTTTATTTTCGTTGTCTCTAAGTTTTATATTGCTTGTAACTAGTTTATTACATTACTTACAGATTAGTATAGGTGTTACAAAATAAAAATAACAAGTTCGTCAACTAAATTTATTTGTTAAGCAGTCTTTGTATTCTATCAGCTATATTATCAGCTGTTACTGCATGGTTTACTCTTAAGTTAGTAACTTCATTACCATTGGTATCAAAAAATAATATTGCTGGTGGTCCAAATATATTGAGCGATTTTAATAAACCATGTTGTTGTGGAGTAAGTTTGGTAATATCAAAATTTATATAGGCTAAATTTTCCATCAATAATGTTACTTGATCATTAGTTCTAAAATCATTTTCCATGGTATGGCATAACGAACACCAGTTAGCATTAATAAATAACATAACCGGTAGTCGTTGTTCTTTAAATTTATTGAGACTATTAGTTAATTTGGTAGGTGAAGTAATAGTTATTTGTTTGCTAGTATTAGCTACAGTATTATAAGCTGTTTGGTTATTTGGAAGAACAACTAATTGAAATACTATAATTAAGCTAATAATTATTCCTAAACATGTAGCTGCATAACTTGATAATTTTAACCACCTTGCAAATTTTTGTGAACAATAAGGTAGCAAACATTTATATAGTAATATAATAGATAATACCGCTATAACAATATGAACTAAATAACTAGCTTGCTGTTGAATACTACGTGCTAGTAGCATATCTGCAACTAGCATTAATGTGATAGCAAAAAATATCCGTATAGCTAGCATCCATGCCCCCGATTTAGGCAATAATGATTTGCCGCCAATACTAATTATTATCATAGGTAGCCCCATACCTAAACCTAAGGCAAACAAGCAACAACCACCTAAAATAATATCAGCAGTACTACTAATATATAGCAATGCCCCGACTAACGGCGGTGTAACACAGGGAGATACCACTAAAGCAGCTATAACTCCCATAAAAAAAGCATATAAATATTTATTAGTAAATTGTGATTTTTGCTCCAATTTTTGTTGTAATTTTGCAGGTAATTTAATTTCATAAATGCCAAACATAGAAATTGCCAATATAATAAATAAAATAGCCACTGGAATTAATAGCCAAGGCGATTGCATATGCAATTGCAAATTAAAACTTGAACCTAATATTGCTGTTATTACGCCCATGGCAGTCATTACTAGAGACATACCAATTACATATAAAAATGCCAATTGTAATGATTGTCGCCAATTTGTAGTGGCGTTGTTAATAAGAACACTACAAATAATAGGGAGCATAGGAAATACGCATGGTGTAAAGCATAAAGCTATTCCAGCAAAGAAAAAAATTAATAAATTAACAATAAAACTACTTGTAGTTAATATATCAAAATAAGAAGAGTCATTTGCTGTTTTTGTTGTAACTAGCATAGATGAAGTAGCCGCTGTATTTTTTGTATATGATTCAGGAATATTTATAGTTATAGATTGAGGTGGATAACATAAGGTATCAGCATAACAGCCTTGATAATTTATTATTAAATTTTTAATATTAGAGTTAGTTATATTAATAGTAAATGAAGTATCATAAATTGCTATATTTTTTTGAGTGAATTCATCTGTTTTGAGTTTTGGGTTCGGGTAACTAGCTATAATTTCTTGTTGCTGGTTGGTTGTATTTATTAGTTGTAATTTATCTTTATATAAATAGCAATTAGGAGCAATAGTTACATTTATATTGATTTTATCTGCTATTCTTGTAGCAATAAATTTAAATGCCTGATCTGCTGAAATAATTTTACTATTAGCAAATAATTTAGTACCACCAATATGGTTAGTACTATTGTTAGTTAGCAACTCATTGCCTTGGATGTTTTGTATTATTAGTATCAATAAAAAAGCTATTATTCTAAACATTTATAATCCAGTACAGTAGTATATTTAGTTACATTTTGATAAACTATTATATCTCTTCAACTGCCATGTGTATATACATTTTAAGCTATACAATGTATAGTGGAGGTATTTTGGGTTTTTACTACGGATATTTTATGGAAGATTTAAATTTTAGTTACTCTTATTTATCATTAATTCCTCCACTTCTTACTGTTTTTTTAGCTATAGTAACCAAGCGTGAGTTAATGTCTTTGATGGTAGGAATACTAGTTGGGAATATAATATTAAATTGTAGCGCTCCAATAAAAGTAGTTACAGGTGTAGCTAGTTCTTTCACTAATGTCTTTTGGAGTTCTGGATTTAATTTAAGCAACTTGTATATATTGTTATTTTTATTAATTTTAGGTGTTATAACTAGTTTAATTAATTCTTCAGGTGGGGCTCATGCTTTTGCTGAATGGATATTAAAACGCATTAAAACTAGAAAGCAATCGGCTATTTTAGTGGCAGTGTTAGGGGTGATTGTCTTTATAGATGACTATTTTAATAGTTTAGCTGTTGGTAGTATAGGCAGGCCTGTTACCGATCATTATAAAATATCCAGAGCTAAATTAGCATATCTGCTTGATTCTACATCTGCTCCGGTTTGTGCCTTGGTACCAGTGTCTAGCTGGGGGGCTTATATAATAGCATTAATTACTCCGATTTTAGCTTATCACGGTATACAGCATATAACTCCTATAGATACTTTTATGCAAGTAGCTTCTATTAGTTTTTACCCTATATTTGCTTTAGCGATGATTTTTTGCGTTATTGCTTTTGATATAAACCTAGGTCCTATGAAGCATCATGAAACTATGGCATTGCAACAAGGAATATTAACTGATAAAGACAGTTATAAAACCTATGAATCTCTAGCAAGCGATAATATCTGCAAAGGAAAAGTTGGCGATTTACTAATACCAATATTTTTACTAATAACATCTGTATTCTTTTTTATGTGGTATTACGGAGTAGTTGCCTTAGAAGCTATGGGAGGCAAAATTAGCTTCATGACAATCATAGAATCTACTGATGTATCAAAATCATTGTTAGCAGGAAGCTTAGTGAGTTTAGTTAGTATTGTTGCACTATTATTTAATAGATCAATCTCATTAACTAATTGGCTTAAAACTATAAAAACTGGTATTTTATCGATGGCACCAGCAATTAGTATATTAATACTAGCTTGGATGTTAGGCGATGTGATTAGCCAAATTCAAACTGGTAAGTATATGGCTCATTTGCTTGGTAATACTGTTAGTATGTCATTATTGCCTTTTATAATCTTTGTGTTATCAAGTGCTATGGCGTTCTCTACAGGAACTAGCTGGGGGACATTCAGTATTATGTTGCCGATTGCTGTAGATATGTCAATGGTTGGCAATGATGCTATGCTAATACCTGCAATGTCTGCTGTGATATCAGGAGCTGTATTTGGAGATCATTGTTCGCCTATTTCTGATACTACCATACTATCAGCTACTGGAGCAGGATGTAACTTTATGGACCATGTAACAACACAATTGCCATACGCTTTATGTATAGCACTTATTAGTTCTATTGGTTATATCTCGTTAGGGTATCTAGGCGTGTTTCATAGCTTTATGTTAACAACTATAGTTTTTGTATCTATGGTTATAATTTTTGTAAAGATGAAAAGTTTTAACAAAACTAAAATAACTGCATAGTATTTTAAAAATGGATTATAAGCTACATATACAGGTGGCTTATCAAAAAGTGCCGTAAAACCCGTTCCTTTAGGTACGGGATATAAGGCATA
>CAKMZJ010000158.1 GCA_929200395.1 Candidatus Gorgonimonas eunicellae
AAACTTATAATCACTTGCTGAAAACTTGCATTTCCAACTGCCACGTGTATATATTTGATGGCATTTTTAAAAAGGAAAATTATGTTTATAATAAATAAATTATTTTTAACTTTAATAATTATATTTTTACAATTAACTACAGCAAATGGAGTTGAGGATAATAATTATAATTGTCCAATTGCTAATTATCAATATAATAATATTTTCTCACCTGAAGAATTTATACAAAAATTAACTACAGGTAATTTACCTAATACTCCTATTGTTATTACTGCTGATGTAGTAATAAAAAACTCTAGCATTGCTAACTTACCAGATAACTTAACTATTAACGGATTACTTAAATTACAAAATTGTAATTCAATTACGCATCTACCTAAAAATATTATAGCGAACAGCATTTATATAATAAATTGTCCAAATTTAAATGATTTTGGTAATAATAATTGTCCAATAGCTATAAATTAATCAAACTCTCTGTTTTACAATATTTTAGACAGTTTTACCACATGTATAGCTACATATTTTTTTTACTAAAACTATTAGTAACTCCCATGGATCTTCTTTAATAACACCTTTTATTGCTTGATCTATACTTGCTACTAATATAATCATATCTCTAATACTTGCCTCTGAATGTCGCTGCATAGCCATATTTAACGTGCTTGCCTTTTTATTAATAAAAAATACTGGCATGCTACATATCTTAGCAATTTGTTGAAATATTTGGTTTTCGTTAATGTTTTGTGCTTTCAGCCTAGCAAAGTGATTTAGTATTCTTAGCTCTCTAGCTAAAGCCCATAATATTATTGGTGGCTCTCCATCAGTTGCTTTTAAACTAAATAAAATCTTTAATGCAACTTTAATATCGCCCTCAATAGTTTTATCTGCTAGTTTGTAGGCATCGAATTTAGCACAGTTAGTAATTGCTTGCTCTACTAGTTCTGTAGTAATAGTTTTATGTTCACTAAGTATTTTTAGTTTATCAATTTCTTGTGCCGCAGCAACTAAATTACCCTCGACTTTATCTGCGATTAAATACGCAAGCTCATCGCTAATATTAAAATCATCTGCAGCAAACCTTTGTTTAATCCAACTAGGTAACTGATTGCTTTCAATCGGCCATATATCAATATGCACCGCTTGTGGTTCTAAAGACTTAAACCATGCAGCTTTATAATCAGCACTAGTTAATTTATTACAGGATAAAATAACTATATTCTGTACAGCCGATTGTGGTTTATATTGTTGTAAAATTTTTTTAGCTTGCGGGGTAAAATTTTTAATTTGTAAATCTATAATAGATTTAGTAGCAAATAAAGAAACATTATAAGCGGCACTGATAAAGTCTTCCCATTTAAATTCTTTATCTGCCTGTAATATATTGATATCGTCAAAACCGCAAGACCGTGCTTTTGCGATAATCATTTGTTTACTTTCCAATAGTTGTAGCGGTTCATCGCCACTGAGTATATATATAGGCGACAATGCTTTATTGGCTAGATGCAATTCTAGTTGATTAAATTTTAATTTCATACATTACTACTAATGTGCAAGCCCCCAGTTATCAGCACAACCAATATCAACTACTAAAGGAACTGATAATTTATCTTCTGCTATCATTTGCTTATTAATTTCTAATTGCATTTTGCTAATATGCTCATCTTTTACTTCAAACACTAGTTCATCGTGAACTTGCATTAACATAGTTGCAGAGTATTTATGTTGTTGTATTGCTTGATAAATTCTATACATTGCTTTTTTAATAATATCAGCAGCACTACCTTGCATTGGGGCATTTATTGCTACCCTTTCTGCTGCATTACGTAAAATAGCATTGCTAGAATTAATATGGGGTAGATATAATCTTCTACCATATATAGTTTCTACATAGCCATGTTCTTTAGCAAATGCTTTAGCCTGCTCCATATACTGTTTTACTGCGGGGTATTTACTAAAATAGCTATTGATATATTGATTAGCAGCATGTAAAGAAACATCAAGTTGTTTAGCTAACCCAAAAGCTGACATGCCATAAATCAAGCCAAAATTTATTGTTTTCGCCTTACGACGCTGATCTTCGGTTACATCGGCAACTGCAATATCAAAAATTTCCGATGCAGTAATTTTATGCACATCTAAATTATTCTTAAAGGCTTTAATTAAACTAGCATCTTGTGATAAATGCGCCATTATTCTAAGCTCTACTTGCGAATAATCAGCCGCTATTATTTTATAACCTTGCTTCGTAATAAATGCATTACGTACTAATTTACCTTGCGGTGTTTTTATTGGAATATTTTGAATATTAGGATCAGCTGATGATAACCTACCAGTTGAAGTTACTGCTTGATGATAAGTGGTATGTAATCTGTTAGTGCTACTATCTACCATTAGTGGCAGTTTATCTGTGTATGCGGTTTTTAGCTTATAAATACTGCGATAATTCATAATTTCTTGAGCTATAGCGTATCCTAGAGATAATTCTTGTAATGCTTCTTCTGAAGTAGATGGCTTGCCCGAAGCTGTTTTTTTGGTAACTGGTAATTGTAATTCAGTAAATAATACTTCTTGCAATTGCTTAGTAGATAAAATATTAAATTCTTTACCTGCTATTTGGTAAATTGTCTGTTGAATATTATCTAGTTTAACAGCTAAATCTTCACTTTGTTTATGTAGTGCAGTGGTATCAATAGTTACTCCGGTGCGCTCCATAGCTGCTAATATAGGAACTAACGGTAGTTCTACTTCATTCAATAACGCTTTAAGTTTATTTTCTTTAGCTAATTGTTGCTTAAAAATATTGTGTAATCTTAAAGTAATATCTGCATCTTCTGCTGCGTACTCGGTAGCATCTTCTATAGCTACTTGGTCGAAAGTAATTTGTTTTTTACCGCTTCCAGTAATTTGTTGATAACTAATAGCTGTATGATCTAAATATCTAAGAGCCATATCATTCATGTTATGCTTAGTAATAGTAGAATTAAGCACATAAGATTCGAGCATAGTATCAATAAAATTTGCTGTTATATTTATACCATATTTATAGAAAATATTTATATCGTATTTAGCATTTTGCATTATTTTAGTATAATTGCTGCTTTCTAATATAGGCTTTAGTTGTGCAATAACCCAATCACATTCTAATTGTTTAACTTCTGTTGCTACATGCTTAACAGGAATATAAACTGCATCATATTCTTTATAGCATAAAGAAATACCAACTAGTTCGGCTTTATTGGTATTAAGACTAGTAGTTTCTGTATCTACAGCAAATATTTTAGCTTGCTTTATTTTAGCAATAAATGCAGTAAAATCTTTTTTAGTATTTATATAATAATAATTAGTTGCTTTAGCTTTTATTTTATTACTAGCAGAATCGCCGATAAATTCTAATAATTTTTTTACTCCAAGTTTATGGTGTAATTCTTCAAGGAGTTTTACATCTTTAGTTTGCATTTCAAGGTCGGTTACTGATATTCCTATATCTAAATCAGTACGAATTGTGGCTAAATCTTTAGAAATTTTTAGTGTCTCTATATTTTGCTCGATTTTAGTTGCTAAGGTTTTACTGCCTCTTACTTTTAGCAGTGCTATTTTATCTAAGTTATCTAAAATTTCATCGGTACTACCAATATTTTGTAATAAAGCTAATGCTGTTTTTTCACCTACACCAGGAACTCCTGGAATATTATCGCTTTTATCACCCATAAGTGCTAAATAATCAATAATTAATTCTGGTGGTAAGCCAAATTTGTTAATAACGCCTTGTTCATCTAAAAAGCTATCTTTCATAGTATCTAATAAAAACACATGCTTATTTACTAATTGAGCAAAATCTTTGTCTCCAGTACAAATAAGTAAATCTTGCTTAAGCTCACTAGATTGCTTTGCTAAAACCCCAATGACATCGTCTGCTTCCATGTTATCTAAAGATAATAAAGGCATACCTAAAGCTTTAATTGCATCTTTTATATATGGAACTTGCTGTTTTAGTTCTTCAGGCATGGAAGATCTATTAGCTTTATATTCAGAAAATATTTGGTGACGAAAATTTTTTCCTGGAGCATCAAACACTACAGCTATACAAGCTTGAGGATATTGCCTTGATAATACACTAAGCATATTAAGCATTACATGCACCGCTCCAGTAGGAATACCAGTAGATGAGCGTAAATTTGCTTTTTCTGATGCATGAAAGGCTCTATACAAATATGCAGAGCCATCGACTATAATTTTAGTAAAACTATGTTGCTTAGGCATAAAATCCTTGGATTTAAATATGTTTTTAGATAAATAATATAAATATTATACACGTAGCAGATGAAAATGCTAGATCTCAGGGGCTAAGTAAAATAGTTTGATTCAAGGCAAAAGACCGCCCAAATACAATAGAAAATATTTAAGTTAAATGATCAATAAATAAAGAAATTTAAAATAATAGCTTTCCGCTTTAATATAATTATAATATAATATTAGTATTAATAAATATATACACGTGGAAGTTGGAAATGCGGGTTTTCAGCAAGTGATTATAAGTTTTTA
>CAKMZJ010000159.1:0-2695 GCA_929200395.1 Candidatus Gorgonimonas eunicellae
TTTTATAATGGTGCTTTGTGAAGTCCGTTATCATACATAGTCCTAAATTTATTTATACTCTATAAACAACAAAAATATTTTAATTTTGTTTTGAAACTTGCTACAAGTTTTGATAATTATTACATTTGTAAAATTGCCGTAAGGCTAATGAATAATTCTTAATAGTTTAAATATTAAGTAAAATAAAATAAAATCAAAAACAAATTTAATAATTTAATAATTTAATAATTTAATAATTTATTTATTGCTCAAATATTAATTGCAAATGAAGAATCATATTATAACATAATAAAATTTATCTAACATATTTTTTGACTTGAGATATAAAAGTTTTAATTTAAACTATGCTAAACTTATTATGCAATCTAAAGATAATTTAAGAAACAAAAAATAGATCTAACAGACAGTGAAGTTACTTTAATTATAGAGTTTAATTTTTTAAACATAAATTACTATATTTTTAAAAAATTAATAGTTGACATTTAAAAACCTATGGGTAACTATATAATAGAATTAGTTTTTTAATAAAATTTATAGCCTTGCGCGCATTTAAGTATTTGAAGTCGTTTTATTTATAAGTTTTATTGCTTAAATTAAATTGCTAGAGCATAAAAAATTGTTACACAAATAATCATTGATGATAACCTAGATAATAAAATATATATTAAAGTACTGAAAATATCTTATCAACAGATACAATTATTAATAAGATACATAACTTGAATTACTAAATTTAAGAAAAATAAAACATGCATATTAATAATATTTCTAATGTTTCAAATAATAAAATTGACAATACTAATGTTGCTACTTTTCGTGGTAAAAATATAGCTATAATTAACCAACCAACGGTTGTAACTAATAATACCGATGAAGTTACTTCTATAGCGTATGTAAGCAATTGTAGAAAAATAATAATGGCTATAAAAAATATACCATCTGATATTAAATTTAGTAAATTACATTCGAGTAATTTGCATATAACTGAAGCGTTATATTATAAACTTATGCAACTTAATAATATGAACACATCAAATACAACATTAGAGAATATTAACAAAGCCTACCAAGATGTTGTCGATACAATATTAGTTGCAAATTCTAAAAAAGATAGAGAGAATTGTAAATTTGAACTCTTGCCCTGCGATTGTGATGGACCAATATTTTTACATACTTCTAATCATAGTCACTCTGATTCTAATTCTGCTACTGAGATTGCTGCATGTTTAATAGTGGCTTGTGCTAGTTATTTAATTGCTTCTAGTATTTATTCACTATGTAAGTATGCTACATCTCCAGATGAATATAAAAATTTTTTTCATAAAAGTAAAGATAAAATAGAACAATTCCATAAACTAGAAACTAAAGACTTGCTTAGTATTAAAAATATTTCTCAAAAAACTTCACTATTGAAAGATATAGATTATAGTAAAATATTAAAATATTTATACTATAACTCTGATACTAGTTTAGATCTTTTAATAAATTTGCTGTATATTGGTGCTATATCTACATGGATGGATTTAGTAGCTGGTAACATTAACAGCAATGATACTACTAATACAGAAGAAACTAATATTTATACAACAATGGCTATAGTAAAAATAATCACTTATGCTATATCAGCTATAAAACTAGATATGGAGTTATTAAATTTAGATAAAAATAATCTTGATACAAATAAAAACTTAAATTTAATAAAAGCTTATAAACAACTTTTAATAGATTCCCAAAAAATAAATCAAAAATACTTTGAGAATATCAATAACGACAATAATAAAGCACACTTAAAAGCAGTTGAGGATTTAGCAAATGGATTTTATTTTACTACTTGTATTTACAAGAATCCAAAAGCTAAAACAGAAGATAAAACAATAGCCCAGTACCTTACTACTACCACAAATGGGCTAATAAAAATAGGTCCAACACCTAACCACCCATTTAAATATACTTATTATTATCCGCTTTTAGAAATTGAATATACTACGGAAGCAGTAAGTAGTTTTGTTCAAATGTTAACAAATATGCAAAGTGATTTTAATTTTTATCGTATAGACAATAGCAATAGCACCATAATTTTAAATTCTTTCAAAAACATCATCAATAATAAAGATAAAGATAAAGATAAAGATAAAGATACATAGCACAATTAAATGAAAACAATCTTCATTTCCCATATATTTTTTACAGCATTTTCAACCTTAGCTAAATCGTTTATATGCAATATTAAATTAACAAGATGTGTATATAAAAAATTCATGAAGAGAAGAAACATAAATGCTACTTTGTAATAAGATATTTATTCGTGCATTTATCTGAGATCAAGATATTTGTTCTAGAATACCTCACCATTTATCTTCATTAAGAAAATATCCCTTGATTAATAAAAGCTATCAAGTTAATATGTGTGTCAGCTCTTATGAGGTATCCATCTACACCTTTTATTTGCATGTGTATAAAATTAGAGTGGCTTTATTCTAAAGATAGATTCTAAAGATAGTAAATATAATTTTTTATAAACATTACCTATTTTTAATTTACAGAATACAAATAACACAAAGAAGCACTTACTTATTCATTTACTTTTAAAATACATAATAATAAATAACAAAAGGCTAAATATGAAGAACTTATTGATATCTATAACTTTATTAATAATAATGAATTCTAGTTATAGTATAGAACCAAAAGATAA
>CAKMZJ010000159.1:2795-4407 GCA_929200395.1 Candidatus Gorgonimonas eunicellae
TAGAACCAAAAGATAATAACCAATTTATTGAAGATAATTATAATATTCTAGAAATAGAAGACAACAACCAATTAATTGAAGATAATAACGAACTAATTAAAAATAATTGGCATGATGTAACAGATACAGTAGCATGTAATACATTGAAGAGATTACCTTATTTTGTAATCCCATATTTTTCAGGGCTTACCACAAGCTTAAAATCACATTCTTATGCAATTAGTTGCTTTCTTCTCAATGTAACCGTCAATTTACTTGTAAGAAAATGTTTTGATATAGGTGAAGGTGAGGATTTTGAAGGATATTTTATTCTAAACCATTTGTTTTTTCACCTTTTTTTACACAGTTTACAAGCTATGACGTATTCCTTTTATGATTATAAGACCTATCAAATGGAATATGAAGATTTTTCTATAACTGAAATGGTTTTCTTGTTCGCTTTACAATATAACAATGTTTCAATGTACATGAATACATTGCCTTCCACTTTAAAAATAGTAGCTGATTCTGGACATAAATATACTTCACATGCACTTGCTATGATTTTATGGCCTACCACAATCTATATGTCACTTAAAAACTTACAAGCTATTTATAATAATATACCGGTATTAAAAGCTAATGTTCAGTTAGCAGATGAATGGACTTTGTTAAGTAAATTAACACAAACAAACAACAATATATTTTTACATTCAGAAAAACAAAATAGTACTTCACATAAAAATACTTCCTCTTTTGTTTGCAACTTTAATATAAACAATAATTTAACATCAAAGGAGTTCTTTTCAAAAGAACATAGAATGTTAACAACTACTGAGCTCTATGATTTTATACCTTATCCCCCTAAAACAGATAATGTGAATAGACTAAAACGAGATATATCTATATTTTTAGATTTAGATAAACAAGGAGATTTTATTATAGATATAGCTAAATATACTAGGAAAAAAAATATAACTAATTATACTCAACCATATATAATAAAAAATATCTTCCCGTATATTTCAATAATTAAATTTAAAAATTCATATTATTTCTTAATAAACTATAAAGTAACAAGCGGTAATACTAAAGCTACGCACTTTGAAGAATTGGTTTGGAGTACTTTATTTAAAGACATCCCTCTAAACAACCATGTAACTTTCGCTGTTAAATTTGAAAACAAAGAAAAAATAAAAGCTGCATTTAATGATATAGCTAGTCTCTTCAAATTCATGACTGTTGAAGTAGATGTATATAGGTTAAATAATCTTAATAAAAAAGAAATAAATCAAATCTTAGAATTGGTAAAAAAATCAGATTAAAAAGAAGTGATAACGCCAATCTTGCATAATATATAAAATTAAGATTTTGATCTTATGTGGTTACTCACGCATTAATCAGGAAAATAAGATTATATCCTATACACACGTTGGTGATAATAAAGATAAAAAGGTTCTTATCATTATAGGTATAATTATAAAGATTATAATAATTGATTTCTAGGGGTGTTTTAAAGATTTACTTTATCATCAAAATACTATGAAATAAAACTGCATTCCTGTGATATGTCCTCGAATCAAACCATTTCCATTAGCCATAAAGTCTATTATTTTTATCTGCTATACGTATA
>CAKMZJ010000160.1 GCA_929200395.1 Candidatus Gorgonimonas eunicellae
AGCTCTTGACCTGCATAGTAAACTAACTAATACTCCTAATATCTGGAAATTGACTAATATATAATAGTTCAAACCCTATAATGATTGTAACTTTCCTTATGAGTGTTCTTCTGCTTCATAAGGTTTTGTTGTAGCAATAAGATGATATACTAAAAATATTGTAAAACTTATAGCAAATAAATAAGGAAATAAAACAGCGTAAAGTATATAATTTGTTAGTCTAATGATATTTTCATCAGCTTTAATAAACTTATTTAAAAAATCTAATATAGCTTTTAATAAAAAAGAAAGGACACTATAATATCCCAGCAACAATATATAAAGAAGTTAAAATATTAAGCAATTGATTTATATTTTGAAAAATGATAGGTTTAGCGACGAAACTAAAAATATCTTTAGAATTCTTAATAACTTGGACTCCGTGCAACATCTGGCACAAAATCAGGTTCAGTCTTTTCTGGTGGGCTTATAACGACAAATCCTACAAGCGAAACAATAAGTATTGTCATTGCACCAAAGGCAGAAGGGAAATAATCTAAGTTGAAATATTGGCATCCAATAATAAAACTACCGACAGTTAAAAGACTTGCCGCACCTAGCACAATACTTACCTGTTTATCAGCAAAAGTTGCTTTAACTGCGTCATTATTTTGAGCCGTTGCTGTTTTTGCTGTTGCTGCTGCTGTTAATTCCATTGCTGGATTTGATTTGATTTGCATTTTTTGTACTTCCATATACAACACTGTTTTTTAAAATAGATCACCATTATAGCTGATTTCATGTAAATAACAAGCTAAATTTATATATCTCAAATTATGCACTTAAAATAATTTATTAAAAAATAAACTAAAGTGAATTAATTAAAAATATAAACATGCTGATATTCAATAAAAAGTTTTTATAGCTCATCTCTCAAATGACTAGAAATTTTAGGTAATGTATCTTCATTTGTAAATGGTAATCGATAGTGGATATTGTTATTAACTAAATTTATTCTTGCTAGTTTGTATGCATTTTTTGGTTTATCGTTACGAGAAATTAACAACTCCCTACCTTTTACGCCTACATAAGTATCAATATCGAAATCTATTTTCGTAGCTATATTTAAAGCTATTATAGGATTAACGTTAAAATATTTTATTATATCAAGCTTTAATTCTTTGCTAGAAGCACTATTTACTTGTTGTGAATATGATAGTGTTGCTTCGCTAACTCGTAGCTCTCCATCTATTACAGTTAATTTTAGAGATACCCTAGGTTTTTCTTCAGTAGCTTTAAATTCACTTGGCAATTTAGTTAATATTGCTGATGCTCGTTGTATATAATACTCATCTAAATAAAGCTTAATCGTATTTTGTAAGCTATACTCTCTAGGGTTGTATAGTCTTTTAATAAGAGGTACAACTATGTTTGCACGTATTCTAGGTTCTCCTGTTTTTTTATCGTAATTATTAATTATTTTATGGAGGGGTAGCTTTCTAAGACTGTTATGGAGTATCATTTGCTTTTGTTCTGGGGATAGTTCTTTTAAATCTAATTGATGATTTTTTTCAAATTCTTCGGTTAATATATGAGCAATATTATGATCTTTAAATTTGTCTATAGTAAACTTATCTAAAACTATATAAGTACTTGTATTGTTATCTTTAGTTGAGTCAGTATTTACTAGAATATTAGTAGCTTGCAAGAAATTAGTATTTTCTTTTCCTATAATCTCATAAGAAACAAAATTATTACTATGTTTGAAAAACAATAGATTGAAATTTTCACATTTATGACTTGTTTTAATAAAATCAGGTTTTAATTTAGGATCGCTAGCCGAATTACCAAAATCTTCAGATACATTTGTAACTCGCAAAATCTGATTTGAAACTTTACTATTTAGGTTTTCGAGATAAACTAAAAGGTGTTTTAGTTTACCAGCTTCTGATGTATTACCGTCTGTAGCAATGTTATTTAGCTTGGTTTCATATTCAGAGCCAAAAATCTCTCCTGAAACAGTTCCTTTTGCTACATCTAATGTTACAACAGGAGCATAAGTATAAAGATTCTCTATAGTGGGTTCTACCTTATGATCGTCTAATAACCAGCTAACCATCTTTCGGTAATCTTTATTAAAATTTTCCAGTAGTGATTTAAAGCCTTGTTTTGACATGTTATTTTTATTAAACCCTGGTACTTTTATATTATATATTTCTTGTTTACCATTACGATATCCCTTAACTTGTATATTTGATGCACCGCATTGATTGACATAAGCAGCTAGAAAACCGCCAACTAATGTATAGTTATTTCTATATTTATTCAAAATTGGTAGTTGTTGGCCACTTTTGTCTGTTATATGGAATTCAACAAGGTTGTTAACATTAGCAAGTTGAGCTAAATCATGTATTTCTTTTGGTATTTTTATTGTGATTGTGTCGCCGTTATTAGAGTAAGAAAATATAGGGTTAATTAAAGCTAAAGCCAACTCTCTTGCTTGCTGTAAGTGTGCGTCATTATTAAAATCACCGCTAGATTTTTCAAATGAATTAATCAATTCAAACATCATAGGTGTAGCATCAGCTAAATTATCTTCGTTGCTAGCACTAGAATTAGTAATAAATTCATCTTCATAGTTGGGACAGTTAATATTGTGCAAATCTGAATGGAGATCCCTAACTAGTTCGCGATATTTATAGCTATTAATAAGAGCAATACTTTCATTATATGCAGTTTTTTTAGCAGCTAAATCTTTTGCTTGTGTAGATAAAGCATCTGGATATGATAAAATATTTGAAACATAAGGCTGTGTCATGATATCGAGTAAAAACATTAATAACATGCGCTCAATAGTAATACCCCGTAAAATAGGTTTTTTATGTATGCTATTCTTATTTTGCATATCACGATCAATCAGATTATTGAACTCATCCGATTTAGCAAAAGCTAACAACCTTTTATCATATATGTCATAAACTTCTTGAGTCTTCCAAGTATCATCTTTAATTAATTTATTAAATTCAGCGAGAGTAGTTATTAGAGATTTTCCATCAATACTAATAGTGGCTGTTTTGTGTATGAAGGCTTCCATATCTTTATTGTTTTTATTATCTACTTTACAGATATCCTCATAATGTAAGAGAAAAAATTCATTGATTTTTGATAAAGAATCTAGATCAATCCCAATGAAATTAGATATATTATTTGGTGCTGTTTGATCTTCTGTTAAGCTATTGCTAGCATGAGCATTTAAAAATGTACTTATAAATGAATGCAGTTTTAATTTTATTGGGTCGCCTGTTACTGTATCAGTAGTTTCTGCAAGAGTTATTTTAGGGATAATTAATAAGTTACCATCTTTATAAATAATGTTAGCTTTAATGTTTTCTGCTAGGTTGTTGCTAATAAAATTAATTAAATCATTAATATTCAAATTTTTTTCTACAATATATTTTGCTGCTTGCTCTCTATACGGTAAAAATAGCATGTTTAGCTTATTTTTTGCACTAATTTTTTCCTTGTTTTCAGTCTGTAACTTCGAGCTTGTTTCTACTAATGCTATGTGTTGTTTAGAGGAATTATTTTTAACATCTGATAGCCTAGCAGGCTGATTATCATTGCTATAAACAATTCCGTTGTTAAAAGCAATAGTAGGCTGTCTAACAATAATATCGCTATTACCTTTGGGGATTACTGTTTTGTAAGAAGATATTGGTACAGCTTGTGTTGTGCTAATTAACAACGTAGTTAGTGCTAATACAACTGCTACTGTTGTAGCACTTGAACCTTGTGTTGTTGTATTTCTAATAGAGTGGGGATTTTGTGTGGCGGTAAATATAGGTAGTAATAGTGTTGCGTTTCTGATATTTTGTTGAGTCTTTCTTGCAAGTTGCAATGATAAACTAGTGTTGGGAGGCGTCATTCTGTGCCTATAGTGACTTGATTGCTTTTGTTTTTTTACGGGTTTCTTTATGTTATCCTTTAGATTATTGTTGCAAATAGGTCTTTGGTGTGTTGTATGATTTATTTTAGACATGAATAACCTTTTTTATTTTTTTATTATATTATTGTAAATGAAATTTGAATAACTTATTTTTCTAGCTTTTAATTTAAAGCGATTCCTTAGGTATACACGTGGTAGATGAAAATGCTTAATTCAAGGCAAAATATCGTAGGAGTATAAGTGCACTTCGAAGTGTTTTAACGATGAAGCAGAGTTTTTAATAGCCCCAGATAACAAAACTTCTAAGATTTTATCATGTGTTAGTATTTGTTGATTTAATAAATACTAAATTTGCGAAATACTTTCTTGGCTAAAAACTTATAATCACTTGCTGAAAACCCACATTTTCAACTGCCACGTGTATATACACGTGGCAGATGAAAATGCTAGGTTTCAGGGCTAGGTAAAATGGTTTAAT
>CAKMZJ010000161.1 GCA_929200395.1 Candidatus Gorgonimonas eunicellae
AAAATAAAATTTTTAATACTTTATGCTATAAATTAATTTACTTTGTGGTTAATTAGAGCAAAAAATTAATGAATTTAAAGATTATATACACGTGGCAGTTGTAAATGCGGGTTTTCAGCAAGTGATTATAAGTTTTTAGCCAAGACAGTGTTTCGCAGGTTTAGTGTCGACTAAATCAAGAAAATTTCTATGTGCTTTACCTGTATCTTAGATGAATAACTGTGGAGACTCTAAATCGTTAAATCTGTAACTAATACTACTCGTATAATTGATGATTTTTTTTGAACTAATAAAAATTTATATTATCTCTATATAAAATTGTTTGATATTTAAAAAAACAACAATTGTAATTTAATTATAAATAAATGGAATATAATAATGCAATGTAATAGTTCGCAAGAGATCAACAGCCAGCAATTAACAAATCTAACTTCTATAGCAAATAGTAGCGTTTTAAAACCTAGGTATGTAATACAACAGGAAATTCAACAAGCTTTTAATGAAGGTCATTTATCTTTTAGATCTATAACTTTATATCAAGAAGAAAAATATTTAACAAAAGAAAAAAAAGCACCCAGACCAGTATATACAGTTGCCCCAAACATTCCTACAGCTATGAGAGAGATAAGGCGGCCAACTATAGGTCTTATAGGTGCTGCTGCTTTATTTTCTTTTAAAGGCAATGCATTTACTGATCTGTTGGTATCTGGTGGTAATCCAGAAAGAGAATTTTCACCTAAAAATATTGCTAATAGTGAATCTTTATTAAAAAAACGATATGAGATTGCAAACCGTATATGGGAGGTTTACAGAAGATCAACATCTGGTCATTTAAAAGCAGATGGTTTTTTCAGTCTACCCAAATTTAAATGTTATATGCCAACCAATTATATATTAGATCACTCAGAAGAAGTTAAATCTCAATATACAACAGAAAATATAAAACTTTTTTGCCTATCTGAAAGAGATCCTAGAAACATAATAGAGATTCTTACAGAAAAACAAAAATTAGAAGAAACTTTAAATATTAAAGCCAAGTTACCAATTGGTATTTTTTCAGAAACAAAAGGGTCTCTTACTATAATTTTTGAAGAAGATCTCAATATTAATACTATACAAAATAATGAAAATATACTTCAGTATTATACTACTTTTATCAATGGTAATTTTAGAAACACGCTTGCATCAATGATACCTTTAAGTTCAAAAATAAAAATATTATCTGACAATAAAAAGATAGGTTTAAGTGATAAAGCAACTTTAGAAAAGCTATCAAGACAAATTAAATTAAATCATCAATTAGCTAATTTAATTGAAAACTTTGAGGAATATCAGTTGCAAGACTTAGAAACTCTTATACAGCAAGGAGCAGATATAAACTCATATATGGGTAGCTCTTTTGCTGATAAATTGTATGTATTATATCGTTGTACTCAAGAAAAAGAAAATCTGAAACATTTTCTAGATATATTAGAGTGTTTATTGGTTAACAATGGAGAATTTTCAGGTGATGATATAATTAACATGTTCGCTTCCGATGAAAATAAACCTTTTTTATATTTATTTACAGTAGCTTATTCTATATCAAATAATGTATCATCAAAAATAAAAACATGTATGCATACAGTAACTGTAATGTTTGCAAGTATTATTGCTGAAAACAATATAGCCTTTATTACTTTATTTGATGAAATAATACATAAAAGAGCTACAAAGACAAAGCTAAAAGATTTAATAGCATATAACTTACATATACATCCTCTAATTACAAAATACACCTTACCTATTATAACAAATAAAAATTATACTGAATTTATTATAATATTATTTTTTTATGGGATAACAAAAGAAGATCTTATAGATATCAAAGCAAATCATCTTAACCTTGATACTGTATTATGGGAAGATAAGTCTGCTGGTATGATATTAGATGAATATATTAGTTTATGGGATAATCATAAAAAACATCCAATTTATAATATTTGGCAAGAAAATTTACAACAAGAAAAGCAAAGAATACAACCTATTAAGGATAGATTCTCAGCAAAGTTTAACCCAAATAGTGCTTTTAGTAAAGATATTATTAGCAACGCCAATAAAATGCTAGATGATATTTTATCTTGTATGTATACTAATAAATTAGATTTTCAACTACCTGTTAATACTGATGATGCAACTATATCCGCTATATTAGAACATTATTACCGACGACCTGGTATAAATCAAGCATATAAAGCAATATCTGATGAAAAAATTCCTAATATATGGAAAAGCATACATTCTAGCAGTCATGTATTACGAGCTTATAATAATGCAACTTGGTACATGGAGCTTTTAGAAAAATTTAAATTAACTAGTTTTTCTGTTGAAGAAAAAGTATTATTAAAATTGGCTGTAGTTTACCATGATGCATCCGCAGAAGATGTCAGCAAGGAAAATGAAGAACAAAAATCAGCTGATTATTTTAGAAGAGATTTATCTGGGAAATTCCCAGCTCAATTACTAGAAAAAGTAGCCTTAGCTCTAGAAAGTAAAGAAGATGATATTCATGACATAGAAAAACAAACCAATGATGAAGATCTAAAAAAATATATAATAGTAATACGCAATGCTGATCGTATGGATTACGGCCGTTGTTCTACTATTGGCTATGATTTCCCTAATCTTACAACTACAAGTTCAGCTGCAGCTTTTAATTCAGTATTACTTAATTTGCCAGAAGAAGAAAAAGTACAATTTACTAATATTCAAGAGAAAAAAACTCTATTTCAACGTCATCTTGAAGCGGCGCTACATGGAGCAATCGATTTAGCAACAGTTGCTGGAGGGCATAATAAAGATTTACGCGAAAAAGGATCCTACGATAATAGATATAAATTAACTATTGATAATCAACGAATAAAGATTGCATTTGAACAAACAGATATCCCTGTTAGTCAGTTGAATGAAATTTTAGACAACAACGTACGCAGAAAAATAGCACAATTAGCAGGTATTCATACATGTACTGATTTAGAACATAAAACATGTAACCCTGATACTACCGAAGGCATAACTCATGGAATTCATTCTAGCTGGCTTGAATTAAAGCAGGTTAAAGTACCAGAAATAATGACCCATCTAGAAAAAATGCAAATTGAGCATGATTTCAGTTTATTGAGTCAAGAAACACAAGATACAATTAATTTAGAAGTTGCAAGATTAAAAACTGAAGGCATTAAAATGAGCTTAGGAACACTAACTCAAAATACGTTAAAATCAGATGCTGCCAAAGAAACTCTTAAAAAACATGGTATTACTGTAACAAACGAGTTACGTGCTAGAGGTTTTAATGATTCAGGTGAACAGGTTTATCATGAAATGCTGGTTCCAATTAAAATAAAAAATACTTATGCTTAATATCAAAATCTTACATGACTATACATTTTTTTAGAAGTTAGGATCTTTTTTTGTTCTTTTTTGGTTAAATTACTATTTTTAATTATCTTTTTATAGTCACTATATCTATTTGCTATGCTACACAGTTCAGATTTTTGTGTTATACTAAACTGATCATAGTTTAATACAAGTTTAATATATTCATAGATAACTTTACCATGTTTTCTTTTCAATGCTTTATATAATCGATGATTATCATTATCTTTTTGAACTTGAATTAGATCTAGTTTTTGCTCAACACTAAATTCATTACATGTTAATATAAGTCTAACATATTCATAAACTGCTTTGTCATTATCATGTTGTAATGCAGTATATAAACCAATAGAACCATTGCTTGTTTTTGCCTTAAGAAGTTCTAGCTTTTGCTGGGTAGTAAATTCTTTATACCCTAAAACAAGTCCAATATATTCACTAACTGCTTTATCATTACCTTGCTGTAATGCAATATGTAGACCAGAACAATTATTGATATTTTCTGCCTTAATAAGATCTAGTTTTTGTTTTACATCAAATTGATCAAAGCATAATACAAGATTAATATATTCAATAACTGCTTTATCATTACCTTCTTGTAATGCCATATATAAACCAAGGCAACCATCACCTGCTTTTGCTTGTATAATTTCTAATTTTTGCTCGGGAGTGAATTTATTACAAGATAATACTAGCTTAATATATTCACTAACTATTTTCTCATAACCATCTTGTAATGCTATATATAGACCACTATTACCATCAATATTTATAGCTTTTATAAGTTCTAGTTTTTGCTCGTCAACAAATTCATTATAATCTAATATAAGTCTAATATATTTACTAATTACTTCCTCATAGTTTTTTTTAAATGCTATATATAAACCAAAATCACCATTGCTTGTTTTTGCCTTGAGAAGCTCTAGCTTTTGCTGAGGAGTAAATTTTTGATATTCTAAAACAAGTCTAATATATTCACTAACT
>CAKMZJ010000162.1 GCA_929200395.1 Candidatus Gorgonimonas eunicellae
ACCATATTTATTCAGATACTGACAAATTTTCATCAGATAAAGCTTCATCAGATAAAGCTTCATCAGATAATTCTTCATTATTTTCATTGCTTAAAAAATCATCACTAACTCTAGATAAGCCAACTAGTTTTTCATTTTCAGCAAGGTTAATAAGTTTTACACCTTTAGTATTTCTTCCAGATAATGAAATTTCATTTACTCTAGTTCTTACTAGTGTTCCTTGATCTGAAATAAGCATAACTTCTTCATCACCCTTAACTGCAATTGCAGCTACCACCGGACCATTACGTTGGTCTTGTTGCATTGCTATAACACCACGAGTCCCTCTTGAAGTTATTCTAAATTTATCTAATTCTGTACGTTTACCAAAACCATTTAAACTTGCGGTTAGTATTTGAATACCATCTTCAGGAATTATCAGCGATATAACTGTTTCACCTTTTCCTAGAAGCATACCTCTCACACCCATTGATGTTCTTCCTGATGGTCTAATATAACTTTCATTAAACATCACAGCTTTACCTGAACTAGAGAACAACATAATTTGACCATCGCCATTAGTAACTTGGGCGTCAAGAACACTGTCATTTTCGTCTAGAGAAATACCAATTAGACCACTTTTTCGCACCCTAGATAAAATAGGTAGCGGGAATTTCTTAACTTTACCTAATTTAGTGACTATAAGAATGAAACAGCCTTCTTTAAATTCATTTACAGGCAACATAGTAGTTATTTTTTCATTTTCATCTAATGGTAATAAGTTAACTATAGGTTTGCCTTTAGTATTTCTACTAGATTGCGGTAATTGATAGGTTTTTAACCAGTAAATTTTACCGTGAGTAGAGAAACATAAAATATGGGTATGAGTATTTGCTATCAGCATATTTTTAACAAAATCTTCATCTTTAACTATGGCACCAGATTTTCCTCTACCACCACGTTTTTGTGCCTGATATACACTCAAAGAAGTTGTTTTTGCATAGCCTTGATTAGAAAGAGTAACTAACATATCATCTTCAGGTATTAGGTCTTCATCAGATAAATCTAATCTTGAACCAATTATTTCAGTTTTGCGTTCATCTCCAAAATCATTGTTTATACTAATTAACTCTTCTCTTATTACTTTACGTAATTCATCTTCGCTAGCTAATATTGTTTGCATATCTTCTATTTTTTTAAGAATAATTTTATATTCTTCTAATAGTTTTTCATGCTCTAAACCTGTCAACTTATGCAAGCGCATCTCTAAAATAGCCTGAGATTGCTGTGGTGATAGTCGGTAATAGTCTTCTTGGATACCAAATTCTTCTGATAAATCTTCTAAAGAGCAACCACCTGTATTATGTTCTTGTAGTAATTTTTTTACAAAACCGCAATCCCAATTATGAGTTAATAATTTACTTTTTGCTATTTGTGGCGTTTGCGAATTTTTAACTATCTCGATCATTAAATCTATGTTAGACAAAGCAACTGCTAAGCCTTCTAATAAATGACCTTTATTTTTAGCATTTTTTAATTCAAAAACCGTTCTTCTAGTAACTACTTGTTTTCTGTGAGTTAAAAAAGCTTGTAACAGTTGCTTTAAATTAAGTAGCTCTGGCTTACCATTTAATAAGGCTACTATATTGATACCAAAAGAACATTCTAGTTGCGTTTGTGCATATAAATTATTCAGCAATACTTCAGCGCTATCGTTACGGCGAACTTCTATAACTACCCGCATACCGTCTTTATCTGATTCATCTCTTATTTCGCTAATGCCTTCGATTTTTTTATCTTTTACTAACTCAGCAATTTTTTCTAATAACCTAGCTTTATTAACTTGATATGGTAATTCAGTAATAATTATTGTTTGTTTATTTAATTTTTCATTAGTTTCTATCTCAGCTTTAGATCGGATATATATTTTGCCTTTACCCGTACGATAGGCTTTAATAATACCAGCTTTACCACTTATAATAGCAGCGGTCGGAAAATCAGGACCTTTTATATATTCAATTAAGTCATCAATAGTAAGCTGTTCATTTTCTAAAAGTGCTAAACATGCATTAATAACCTCAGTAATATTATGAGGAGGAATGTTAGTTGCCATTCCTACGGCTATACCAGATGAACCATTTATAAGAAGATTAGGTACTTTAGTCGGTAAAACCTCTGGAATTTTTTCACTGCCATCATAGTTAGGAGCAAAATCAACAGTGTCTTTATCTAAATCTTCTAATAAATAATGCGTTATTTTAGACATTCTAATTTCAGTATATCGCATAGCAGCAGCGCTATCGCCATCTACCGAACCGAAGTTACCCTGACCATCAATAAGCATATAACGTAAAGAAAATGATTGTGCCATACGTACAATGGCATCATATACTGCTGAGTCACCATGCGGGTGATACTTACCAATAACATCCCCGACTACCCTAGCAGATTTTTTATAGGGTTTATTCCAAGAGTTACCTAATTCATCCATAGCATAGAGTATACGTCGATGAACCGGCTTTAACCCATCACAAGCATCGGGTAGTGCTCTTCCAACTATAACACTCATAGCATATTCCATATATGACTGTTTTAGCTCATCTTCTATAGTTACAGGGATGATTTCAGAAATTAATTCGGTCATTAACGCTAATCCTTCTTATTTATCTTCTATATTGATGTATAAAAAATGTGGGTAAATATAATGAAAAAACTGTATTGCTCTATCATAGATAAAAAGCTTGATTCAAGTTAAGTAAAAGTAACAATAGTATACAACATGATAAGATTTATTGAAATGATTAACTGTAATAGTTATTGTTATTATGAAAAAAATAAAATATTATTTGATAAAATAGAAATTTCAGTCGCGGAAAATAAGAAATATTACATAATTACTCATTAATTAATATAAATATTTGTATAAAATATATTCTTTAATAGGAAATATCGAGATTTTAACGCTTCGGTATGTACCACTTTTAGATAAAAGACTGTTATTTAACTAATAATATTTAGGTTATTAAAGTACTAACTTAAAATATTAGCCACCTTCAACTAAAAGTGTGTATATTATTTTAAAAAATTACTAAGATGCAATTACTCTTAATTTTAATCGTTAGCTACTTCTGTAGTTTCATCAGTGAAATACACATCTGTTGCTATAACATTAGTGGCATCATTATTTTCTATAACGCCTTCTACATTAACACCTTCTAAAGCAAGTTCACCTTTTTCTTGTAATGATTGCTTTTCGTCCTCTGTTAATTCGATGCTAACAATCTCGTTTTCAGTAGTAAAAACAAGCATTTCTGTCTCATCTACTGACGAATCACATGCTGAACAATTACTAACAGCTAATGCAGCATAACAAGCAACTCCAACTAAGCCTAATGTTAATTTTTTTAAAATTTTAGAATTTAATAAGCTCATATATATCCTTTATTTATATGATATCCATAATATATTATTGTAAACAACTTATAAGCTATTCAGAGTTACACAATAACAAGAATATGTCAAGTTTTGGCTAACTGTAGTAATAAATTACAGCTAGCTAAAACATTTAACTCTTAATAAAGTTGATAGTTCTTAATAAGGACAGAATAGCATAACATGAAAGGATAGTTGCTACTAATGTATTTATGTAGTAACCCATTAGTTGATACAGATTGTAGTTCAATATGCAAGGTTTAAATTGCATTATGCTAAATTAGTAACTCAAGTTATACCCCGAGGATTTGTCGGGTTATCAGTGGCATCTTTTTGCTTACTCTCACCTACTCTAGAAGCCCAAATAATAGTAATGCTTATTGCAGAAGCTACAAAAGCAGATACCGTAGAAGTCCTAAACGAAATATTATCATACTCACTTTTTTTCATGGTGATATCTGATGTTCCATCATAGCCTGAACCTAACTTTTGGCTATTATGCAATATACCAGATAACATGCCAATGACTCCTGCTCCCATACCGACTAGACTATAAGTGCAAAACCTTGCGATATTCCTTCCTGTGCATATTTTTCGATATGAACTGGCAAAGAAAGACTTTACTTCATTAGCACAACTTGTCTCTTCATTAGCACAACTTGTCTCTTCATTAGCACAACTTGTCTCTTCATTAGCACA
>CAKMZJ010000163.1 GCA_929200395.1 Candidatus Gorgonimonas eunicellae
CGAATTAGATCTTTTTCTTTAGCCCTGAAACCTAGCATTTCCAACTGCCACGTGTGTATACACATTTTACCTGAAAAGACTTATCTTCAAGTAGATGATATATGTGCTAATTTTCTCTACTGAGTGATTTTAATTAATAAATTGAATTTGTAAATACCTAGTTAATGTACTATAGTAAATTATTACTTGTTAATAAAGTCAATGATTTAGAGGGTATGCACGCAATGGCTAATCCACAAAATAAACAAACCAATATATTGATTGTTGGTTTTGGCTATTTAGGTAAAGAAATTGCTAAACAGTTGTATACAGATATTAACTTTAATATATGGACTCTATCTAGGTCAAAAGTAGAAAAACCTTATAAAGCAAACCACATAATAGCAGACCTCACTAAGCCTTTTCAGCTATTTTGTTTACCAAATAATGTGTATTTTGATTTTATTATTTATACTGTATCAGCAGATAATAGCACACCTAGCTCTTATTATGATGCTTACATCTTCTCATTACATAACTTATTACAAAAATTAAGAGCTAAAAAAAAGATTCCAAAAAAAATTTTTTTTATATCGAGTACTAGTGTTTATCATCAGAATAAAGGGCAATGGGTTAATGAATATTCTACCACAAACCCTTTGTACTTTCGTGGTAGATATATGTTAGAAGCAGAATCATTATTAAAAACCTCTGAATTTGATACCACTATAGTTAGATTAGGCGGTATTTATGGCCCTAATCGGCAGAATATTATCGACATGGTAAGAAAAAAAAGTGGCTATAGTAATACTCTAGACGTATATTCTAATAGAGTTCATGTAGAAGATGCGGCTGGAATAATTATACATTTAATAAAAATTTCAGAAAAAAACATCCCGATAAATAATCTATATTTAGGTGTAGATTGCGAACCAGTACCCTTATATGAAATAACACAATGGTTAGGAGATAAATTAGATATCACTTTAACTGCAAATAAAATTCCAAATACTATGCACAATAAAAGGTGCTACAATAAATTAATAATACAGTCTGGTTATAACTTTATTTATCCTAACTATAGAACTGGTTTATCAAATTTAATACAACACGAAACTTCTTTGTAAACATTAAGTGCTGTTCATATTTGATAGTTTAACTACCATAAATAATATCAAAAACTTGAAATTAAAATCTTTCAATTACGTTGCTATTAGGCTGTTTCAGTGTTTTAAGTTTAGTATCAACCTTATTCATTTTAATATATTCATCTATTCCTCGAGCTACGGAAAATAAAGAATATAAGCTGAATGCTATTCCCAACCCACTACCTAGTCCAATTCCAATATTTCTCCAACATAAGCTAGTGCAATCAAAACATTCAACTAAACCACCACTACAACAAGTTTTCAATAACCCCCCAATAGGACCTACAAATACACCCATAAACACAGATGCGACAGCAGCTTCAAAAATTTCTTTATCTTGATTAAGTTCAGCAAATAATATTATTAATTGTGCTTTATCATTAGGATTAAAATAAGCTTGTGTTACGATAACATTTAGATTTATAGACTTGTTATTGTCAATAATCCAATTGTTATCATGATATTCCAGTAATCTGATTTTTTTATCTTTATCAAATACCAGTAAATTTTTTGTATCTGGAATAAAGCATGCTGCGGTTACAGATTTAATCGAATTTAAAACATAATAGGTATCAGTGTTTAACTCATGTATTTGTAATGTTCCTTGGTCAACAAACACCATAAATTCACCAGTAGAGTTTATATCTGTGGGAAGTGTTTCTATTTTTGGTATAGTCTTTATTTGTGACCAGTTACAGTTATTCGCAAATACCTTTAAGATTTTATTACTTTGAAGTGCAAATAAAAAAGTACCGTCTTTACTAAAAGATACCTCAGTATTAGAATCTGCATCGAAGGAGATTACTTCTCTCCAGTTAGTACTCTGGTTTGCTAAAGTAAATTTTGTTCTCCATAAAATTACTTGCTGATTTTTTAGCCCTGCTAAATATAAATTTCCATTACGATCATAACAAGTAGAGTATGGTTTATCTGTTAGAAGATTAATATTATTTTTTTCAGCCAATAAAGCATCTTTTAATGAAGTACTTCTTGCTCCTACGGAATTAGTTGAAAATAATGCTAACTCATTATTTTCATTATTTTCATTATTTTCATTATTACCAAGTAGCATAGCAACACTTTGATTATCAGGACTAACAGCAATACTTTTTATTGGTAATTTTGATTTGTATGAAAATAAAACATTATTTCTTGTGTTGTTCTTTGTATCTAGAATAGTGAAGTAATTATTTCCTGGATAGCAACAACAGTCATCAGTTTGTTGATTAACAGCTAAGTAATTATTTGAGAATACACTAAAATACGTAATATCTTTTTCTGCTGATTTTTCTCCTTTAGATATGCCTACAATATTAATCTCTTGCAACCAAGATAGCGTTTCTGATTGGGCAGATTCTACAGTTTCACTACTAGAGGGTAATTCATTATGAACAACTTCATGATAAGAAGGTGGGCTTTGCTGTTGATTATTTATTACTTGCTCATAACTAGGAGGTGGTGGCTTTATAAGATGAACTGGCTCTATAGTAGGAAGCATATTTTTAACTCTTATTTATTATTAATTATTTTTTAATATACATTATATTAAAAAACTATCATATAAGCAAATATTTGTGTATATAAAAAAGATATATGACAAATAATTAGCGATAGTGTAAGATATTTATTGTTTTATAAAATATTTGTTTGACTGAATACTTTAAATTTATAAGAGTTCTTCCATGAAATACCAAAAAATTAATATACCTACTGTTGGTGATAAAATTGTTGTAGATGAATCTGGCAATTTAACAGTTCCTAATCATCCGATTATACCTTTTATTGAAGGAGATGGTATTGGTGTAGATATTACACCAGTTATGAAAGCTGTAGTTGATGCTGCGGTAACTAAGGCATATGGAGCTGATAAAAAAATATCATGGATGGAAGTATACTGTGGTGAAAAATCAACTAAGGTGTACGATGAAAACACTTGGTTACCAGAAGAAACTTTAGCAGCCTTAGAAGAATACGCTGTATCTATTAAGGGTCCGTTAACTACACCTATTGGTGGTGGTATCAGATCATTAAATGTTGCCCTAAGACAAAAACTAGATTTATTCGCTTGTATTCGTCCTGTTCGATGGTTTTCTGGTGTGCCTAGCCCAGTAAAGCATCCCGAACATACTGATATGACTATATTCAGAGAAAATTCTGAAGATATTTATGCTGGCATAGAATGGCAAGCTAATAGCTCAGAAGCTAAGCAGGTAATTAAATTTTTACAGGAAAAAATGAATATAACTAAAATTAGGTTTCCTGAAGAATGTGGCATAGGCGTAAAACCAGTTTCTAAAGCTGGTACTTATCGATTAGTAAGAAAAGCAATTCAATTTGCTATAGATAACGACAAACCTTCTGTTACTCTAGTTCATAAGGGTAACATCATGAAATTTACTGAAGGTGCCTTTAAAACTTGGGGCTATCAGTGTGCTGCTGAAGAATTTAAAGCTGAGCCATTAGATGGCGGACCTTGGCATAAATTAGTTAATTATAAAACTGGCAAAGAAATAATTATTAAAGATGTAATTGCTGATGCTTTCTTACAGCAAATATTATTACGACCACAAGAGTACGATGTTATCGCTACCTTAAATTTAAATGGCGATTATATCTCTGATGCTTTAGCTGCTCAGGTAGGTGGTATAGGTATTGCTCCTGGAGCTAACATAGGTTCAAAAACAGCTGTATTTGAAGCCACCCATGGTACAGCTCCAAAATATGCTGGCAAAAATAAAGTTAACCCTGGCTCGTTAATATTATCTGCTGAAATGATGCTACGACACCTTGGTTGGTATAAAGCAGCTGATTTAATAATTACTGGTATGAATTATGCTATTGCATCGAAGCATGTAACCTACGACTTCGCTAGATTAATGCACGATGCTACAGAAACAAGCTGCTCTGATTTTGGTGATAAAATTATTCAAGGTATTAAGCAAAGTTAATTTTTGAAATATGCACCTAGTAGTTGTATATACA
>CAKMZJ010000164.1 GCA_929200395.1 Candidatus Gorgonimonas eunicellae
AATTTTTTTAATGCACAAAAATATTGTATAGTTTAAGAATTTTAATCTAATAATCACACACACCTTGAAACCAAATAGCTTATAATATACTATGCTAAATAAAAATCTATTCAAAACAAAAGCTTTACTAATTACTATTAAAAAAATAACAACATTAAGCTAATATTATGCACTATCTAAAATATATAACTATAACTATATTGTTGTATGCAGCACAAGCTAGTTCTATAGATTTAAATAATAATTTAGAAAAAATAGACAAACAGCAACTTGTAACCTATTTAGAAAAACAGCCGTTGTATGAGAGGCAAAATACTTCTAGTCTTAGCTTTGTTGCATTAATGTTGGCTATAGCAGGGGTTTCATATTCCATAGAACAAAAAACACTTATGCTCCCATTTGTATCAATATTATCTTTATTATATTGGTTTTCTAGTATAGATAATAAAATACGCAAATCTCGTATATGTGAGACATACTACAATAATATATTAAAATATAACTATTTAGCTAGTGCAATTGATAAGCATCTAGATTATATAGAGATGTTTTTATATCATAATAACAATGTAATTTATGATATTAACGAATCTTCTGATAACATTATAGAATTATTTTGTGATTGGATAATACTATATAGAAGACATTTACGATCTAGTTTTTTTTCTGCTATCGATCGTGAAGAAAATTATAAAGATTTTAACATTGATGAAATCATGGATATAGATGTATCTTATAGTAATCAGCTTAATAGGTACGGTTATTTTGAAAAAATAAAGTTTCATTTCATAGCTAGTAACCAAACAATAGAAGCTAAATTTTTAGTTAATACATTACAACAAAGTGGCATACATCTTATTACCAATAATAACCATAAATATGTGGGTATTATTAATAATCAAGATAAATGCTATTTATTATTTGGAGTAGAGTTAGATATACCAGAAGAAGAAAATTCCAAATCTATTGCTATTAGCTTACAAGAGAAACTATTTAGTAGTGATTATATCGATCCAGAATGCTATGCTTTAATTATTAAGTATAATCCAGATAATATTACTCAAACAATAGTGCCATTTTTATGCAAATACTTTGGTGCGCTTACTAAGGTAGATTTGTATGAAGTAATCCTAACCAAGCATTAACCCTAACGCACATAATCGTAGCCATGTTTTTTATTATAATGAAATTTAGCTAATGATCCGCTATGTCTTCTCTGTTTGTTTCTAGATAAAAATCTTAAGCAATTTAGCGACATGCAAGAATTATTTTGTTCTTTAGCTTTAGATAGCATTTGCTGCAGCGCTATATTTTCGCATTGATTAATTGCTAAATAAATAGGAGTTTCGCCTTTATGGTTTTTTTTCGAAGGGTCAAAATTCATATCTAATAGTTTTTCTACTATTTGACACAGTTTATTTTTTACAGCATGATGCAAATAGCTTTGTCCTAAGCTATCTAGTGGTATATTGTTTTTATTTACTGGGTATTTATCTAATAATTCTATAATAAACTCTTGATTTGCAGTATCCATTAAATAATTAATTGGCGTAAGTTCTTTATAATCTTTACAATGTATCAAATCTTTTCCAGTATTAATTAGTAATTTGCAGGTGTAAATATCGCCATTAATTGCAGCTTGATGCAAAGCTGAGGTTTTATTTTCAGCTAAGTTATCCATTGTTACTGGATGCTGGTAATCATCTAATAATAAACAAACAACTTTTGTATGTTTACACATAACTGCAATGGATAATAAAGATACCCCTGAAGTAGTAATAAAGTTATCATAAGGAATGCCTTCTTTGATACAAAAATCAATTAATAGTTTTATAATAGGAATGTTTCCTGCGCTAACAGCATAGGCTAAAGGTGAATTAAGAAAATCATTAAAATCATGCATCCAGTTTAAAAATAAAGCTGCTGTCGTTTCATTTAATACTTTTTCTAAAGTTATAATTTGCGAGTAGCGATCTTTAAATTGACACATTCTTTTAAATTCATCATTATTAGGCAACGCATAACAGGCATTCGCTATTAACAATCCAGTAAATATTAGTGTTTTTATAAAGTTAATCATATTTTTATATATTATTAGTATTGTTGCTTTAAGTATATATAACGTTATTTAAAATTATAAGAAAATAACATTTTATAGCAACTACAGCAGCTGTTTTTTCTTTCTTGCTCTTCCGCTTCTAATAACTGTAAAATGGTATCATCTTGTTGGTATTTTGCTAAACCAAACGGAGTAATTCCGTTATAATCTTTTTGCTTGTAATCAAAACCTACTGCTACTAAATAACTAGTTAAACTAGGTATTTCGTGTAAAACAGCATGATGCAAATAACTTCTGCCTTCCATATCTAAAGGAAAAATATTGCTATTTATAGGAAATCTTTCTAGTAATTCTAAAACAAAATCAATTTCGTGATTTTCAATTAAATAATTAATAGGAGTTTTGTGCCTGGTGTCTTTGCTGTGTACTAAATCACCTCCAGTAGTAACAAGCATTCTGCAAATATCTATGTTACCTTTGATAGCTGCTTGATGTAATGCTGATGTTTTGTTTGCTCTATCCATGTATATAGGATGACTATATCTTAATAAAAGTTTTATTGTATCTATATATTGTTTGCTAGCAGCAATAGTTAGCATAGATGTTCCTGTGCTAGTTGTAAATTCCCAATAATTAATGCGATGCTTTAAGCAAGCATCAAGTAGTAATTTAATAATAGCAATATTATTTTTAGCAACAGCATATACTAATGGCGATGTATATATGTTATCGATATTATAAGTAGTTATCCATGTTTGAAAATTATTTGTATTTGTTTGTGCTATGTTATATTGTAGCTCATTAATTTCATTTTGTTTTGGGTTATCACAAAGTAGCTTAAATTCGTCGGTATCAATTAAGGCTAAAGATAAGCTTGAGAGAAGTAAAAGAGGTAATGTTTTTATTATATTTAATATAGGCATATTTTTAATTTATTATTTGAGTTATTGTTTTTTGTTTAGGTATCATTAGTATACACTTGCAAATAAAAACTTCATACTTTAATTAGTAATTTTTAATTAATTATCTATGAACTTATAATTTTGTTTAAGGGAAGAAAAAATAATATCATTACTATGATAGCGCAATAAAATATTGCGAAAACAGCAACAATATTTTTGTTTTCTGTTTTTATCTTCAGCTTCTAATATTCGTAAAATAGTTTCATCCTGTTGGTATTTTGATAAACCTAGTGGGGTAACGCCAGAATAATCTTTCTGATTATAATCAAATCCTTTTTCTAATAAATAGTTCACAACATCATACATATAATTAATTACAGCATGGTGTAAATAGCTCCTGCCGTTTATATCTAAAGGTATCATTTTTTTATGTACTGGAAATCTTTCTAATAAATCTAAAACATAATGTTCCAAACTTTTATCAATTAAGTAATTTATAGGCGTCCTTAGGTGAATATCTTTGCAATGAATTAATTTACTATTTTGTTCAATAATTAGATTACAAATTTCTGTATTAGGCTTCATTGCAGCTTGGTGTAAAGCCGAGGTAATATTTGCTTCATCCATATATACAGGATGCTTGTATTTTAATAATAACTTAATAACATCAATATATTGCTCGCCAGCAGCAATAGATAACAGCGACTTGCCGTCGCTATCGGTAATTTCCCAGAAGTTAATATCACGTTTAATGCAAGCATTAATTAATAATTTAATAATAGGAATGTTGTTCTTATGGGTAGCATATATTAAAGGCGATGGATATATAGCATCAAAACTAGCAATCCATAACTGAAAATCACTTGTATCGGTTTTTGCTAACTGTTGTGCAAAGTTATTTATTTTTTCTTCATTTGCAAAATTACACAACAGCTTAAATTCTTTAACATCAATTAAAGCTGAAGATGTGTCTGATATTAATAAACTTAATAACACTAGTAGTATTTTTATATTTTTTAGCATATGAATAATTTTTATTGTTAGTTATTTTTATTTATTTAAATTTGTAGTAATTGTTTTTAATATACTATTTGTTTTAT
>CAKMZJ010000165.1:0-1604 GCA_929200395.1 Candidatus Gorgonimonas eunicellae
TAATATAACAAGTTTACCTGAAGATTGGTTACGTAGGTTAACAACTAGCGATGATATAAGACGTACTATTAGTATAGAGGGTTTGTCGTCAATATCTGATGCACAGATAGCCCATTATAATACTAACTATAATAATTTGACCGTTGAACGCCCGGCTCCCGTTCAATCATTTAGCACTCTTAAAGAATCTATAGATAAATGGATAATTGCATCTACAAATAAAGATCTAAAAATTTCATTAGCATCACTAGATGAAACTGATCAAGCAACAGTAAAAAGTTTTTTAGAAAAATTAACAACATCTGTAAACTTTATAAATATTAAATTAAAAGAAAATTTTGCTAATAAAGTAGTAAACATGTTGCAATTATTAGAAAATGCAGAAGAAGATATTAAAGCAGAAATTATTATTGTATGCACTAACGGTCTTGGAACTTGTCAAGATCGTGCGGTACTATCATTAACTGGTTTTGATTTGTTGTTAATGAGAATTAACGCAGAAAAAGCATCGATAAATAACCGAGAAGGCATAGAGTTTAAAAAATATCTAAAAACAAAACTTATTTATGAAGTAATAGAACAATATGGCGTTTCCCATGCGAGAAAGAATGGATCCATAGAAGAAGTAGAATTTGTTCTTGCTTACATGGTTGCACTAGCACCATTATTTGATCTTCCATTTAAAATAGAACAGGCAAATTATACTGAAATGGCTGGAATTACCCCAGAAGATATTCAACAGCTATGCAATAAAGTAAACGAAATAACAGATACTTATGTTGAAACACAACTAAAGCATGAAGCTTTTTGGCAAAAACATCAACGTAGGTTTGCTTCTGAATGGAAAAGTTATGCAGAACTTCCTGTTGTAGATTCTTCTGTCTCCTATAATGATGAAGATATAGAGATGATATCACGGGAGAGCGTGAAAGATATACCAGATTTAGTTTTTTATAATAATCATTTCTATTCTTATGAGAGCTTATATCAATGGTTTATTGAGAGAGGAACTGACCCACTGTCTCCAGACACTCTTATAGATATAAATAACGTTTATGCTGTAAAAAAATAGCTACATCTTAATCTGCCACGTGTATATACTAATTACAATGATATTTTAAATTATTTTTTTAGCATTTATATTATTATTTTTGTGCTACCGTGATGCGATCTTGCGCACCTAAATCTTGATATGTTGTAATATTTATAAATTGGTTATTGTGCATTATTGCCTGCACTGCTTGAGCTTGGTTGTAACCATGTTCTATTAATAACCAGCCTTGTGGTTTTAATGTATATTGTGCTTGAGATATTATGTTAGTTATATCTTCTAAACCATTATTATTAGCAACAAGAGCATACTTAGGTTCGTGTGCTACATCTCCTTGTGTAAGATGTATATCATTGTTAACTATATATGGCGGATTACTCACTATAACATCCATAGATTCCGCCATTAATGCTGTAGCCCAGCTAGAATTTAATAAGCAAATATTATTAAGTTTATAATTGTTTATATTTTGCTGTGCAACCTTTATAGCCTGCATGTTTTTTTCTATAGCGGTAATATTCCAATTTGGTCGTTCGTTAGCTAAAGCCATAGC
>CAKMZJ010000165.1:1704-3876 GCA_929200395.1 Candidatus Gorgonimonas eunicellae
TGGCTTCTGGGTAGGTATATAAATAACTTCGTGGTTTATTAAGGCAGTGGCATATTAACAGCTCGGCATCGAGGCGAGCTGTGGCACTATGGGAAAAACTACTAGTTAACAGCTTTAGTAGTTGGTTTATGTTATATTTACAATTATGCACTATTATCTGCTAACCTAGATAATTGATCTAAATGATACTCGTGTATTAATGGTTCTATTACTAAATCGAGGTTGCCTTCAGTGATTTCTGATAATTTATATAATGTTAGGTTAATTCTATGATCAGTCATGCGACCTTGAGGATAGTTATAAGTACGAATTCTTTCGGATCTGTCGCCAGTTCCTACTAAGTCTTTTCGAGTTTGACTAATATTTTGAGCTGCTTCAGCTTCACGTAGATTTTCTAATTTAGCTGATAACCAAGCTAAGGCTTTAGCTTTGTTTTTATGTTGAGAGCGTTCATCTTGACACTCAACTACAATTTTAGTGGGAATATGTGTTATTCTTACTGCGGAATCGGTAGTGTTTACATGCTGACCACCAGCTCCAGAGGAGCGGAAAGTATCGATGCGTAAATCTTCTTTTTTAATTTCAATTTGATCCTGAGCTTCAGGCTCTGGAATAACAGCAACGGTACAAGCCGATGTATGAATTCTACCCTGAGACTCTGTTTCAGGAACTCGTTGTACTCTATGAGCACCAGATTCAAACTTTAATTTACCATAAACATTTTTTCCAGAAATTCGGGTTATAATTTCTTTAAAGCCGCCTTTGTCGCTTTCGCTAGTACGCAGGATTTCTATATTCCAGTTTTGCTGTTCAGCATATTTTGAGTACATTCTGAATAAATCGCCTACAAAGATTGCCGCTTCATCGCCTCCGGTTCCGGCACGAATTTCAAGAAAGGTATTAAGGCTATCTTTGGTTTCTTTAGGTAGTAATAGCAACTGTAATTGTTGCTCTAATTCTGGAAGTTGAGCCTCGCATTCTTTAATTTCTTCGTCTGCTAAAGCGGAGATTTCTTCATCGCTATCGTCTAGCATCTCTAAGGCATCTTGATGTTGCTGTTTTAAACTATTATATTGGTTTAAAGCAGCTACAACAGGCTCTAATTCGGCATATTCTTGTGATAAAGTTTTAAATTTATCTTGCTGATTAATAATTGTTGCATCACTAAGTAAAGCAGATAATTCTTCAAATCTTTCTTTTAGATGTTCTAACCGATCAAGTAAGGATTTTTTCATAAGCTAATTGTAAGACTAAAATTCCGTTGTAATGTTAAGGAAAATTTTATTAAAGAAGTAAATTTTGCTTGTTATAAGCCTGTATAAATATCCATTTACCCAATACGCAGATGATAAATAAACAGATTGTTTTCATTTTTGCTAAGTAATAGCTTATGATTTAAAAAATTACAAAAATTAGGTATATCTCTGCGTGTAGCAGGATCTGTAGCAGTTATTTGTACTACCTCACCTGGTTTCATAATCTTTACTTGCTTATGAATTAACATAAGGGGTTCAGGGCAAATTAAGCCTGTCAAATCTAAATAATAACTAATACTATACTCAGATAGGTCATTAAAAGTAGGATTCATAAATCATATCCATAACCATATTGCTTTTTAGAAGTCATTATTTTATTATTTTTAAGTTAAAAAAGCAAGTTTAGTGTTAAATTTAAGGCATAATATAATGAGCTTGTGGCATTTTTCTGGTTTTTGCTCTAGTTAAATAGTTTTTAAAAAACTCAGTATTATTAATTACCGACATAACCATCTGTTCAAAGTCTTCATCTGCTATTTGTTGCTGTGATTTTGCTAGAGTTACTAATAATTGGTTATGCTGTTTATCGATAGCTAGGCTGTATCTTTCTGTTTCTATTAGGGTAAAATTAGCTTTTAGTGCATCTTTTAATATATCAGTTCGTTGCTGTTGATTACTCGGTAACTTCATAATAACGCCAGATACATAAATATTTCCCTTGGCCTTGATACATTCTATATTGAGATCATCATCGACTTTAATTGTTAGTTTTCCAGCGGTTAATAATTCAGATGTATCGATATCATATTTTTTTGCAAATAAGCTTAATGAATGGTTAATGTCCATATATTCACCTAAAAGTTTGCTTTTTTATTATATACATACAACTACTACCTTTATAGTAAATCGACAGCTA
>CAKMZJ010000166.1 GCA_929200395.1 Candidatus Gorgonimonas eunicellae
GAAATAGTAATTCCATCGATAGTAATAGTTGCAAATGTGTTCTCCTGTAAAGGTAGATGATCAAAATATACGTTATTGGTACTAACAGTTGCATTATGTTTGTTTGTGGTTGATCGCACATCAGATATATGATTATCTGCAATAGATAATCTAGATAACAAGATAAAAATAAAGATAAAAATATATTTTTTCATTACTGTTCCGAATATAAGTAAATGTATTGCATACAACTTGCAAATGAAGATGTATAATTTCAAAACTAGAGTAAAAGGTTAACTTTAAATAAAATACTGTGAGGATACTTATTTTATGATTTAAAAATATTTAAAAGTATTTTAATCTATCTGTATAGTTCCCTCTTATGGGCAGTTATCCTTTGTGAATAGATTTTTATCCTAAAACTATAAATTTTTAAGTCATCACCTAGATTAACAATTAGAAATTACTTGCTAACATCCTCTATATTTATCTACTAGAAAAATTACAGAAAGGGTAGCAAAAAAAAGATAATTGCAACAACTAACTAGTATATTTGCATTTTATCTCAAGCCTGAAATTAACGGTTGTTTGCATTTTACACAAAGGATTATACTTTTTTATAATATTAAAACAAGACTATGTGCTTTTAATTTTTCTTTGAGGCTTTGTAGTAGTTAATCATGTATTGGATATTAAGCATTTAGAAGTTAAATACAGCATTTTATTATAGATGATGTATATATACAAGTTGCAGTTGGAAATGCGGTTTTTCAGCAAGTGATTATAAGTTTTTAGCCAAGGCAGTGTTTCGCAGATTTAGTGTCGACTAAATCAAGAAATACTAACGTAGGATAAAAGCTTAGAAGCCTTGCCCGCTGGGGGCTATTAAAAAAATCTACTTCATCGTTAAAACACTTTTAAATGCACTTGCATTCCTGCAGTATTTTGCCTCGAATTAGATCTTTTCTTTAGCCCTGAAACTTAGCATTTCTATTTGCCACGTGTATAATTAATATTTTAAAATATGTTAAAAAAACAATAAAAAATAAATATTTTGTGGCGTTTTTCAAACTAAAATAGTTAAGTTATTTTGTAAACTGATTAATCCCATCTATTATTTTTTATATAACATTGATAAGCCTCAAAAGCTTTATGTTTATCAGCTTCAGACATATTATCACGCTCGGATTTAATAAAATTGTTATAATGGGTATATGATATAGGATCCTTCGCTATAACCTCGCTTATTGACTCAAACTGTCTTTGCATAGCTTCTATATAATGATTTTTGCTGTGAATACGGTTAAACATCTTACTAAATTTAACTTCTTTAACATTAGATGTTTTATTTGATGGGTTTTCAGTATATGAAGTTCGTACCATATGTTGATTAATTGGAGTCATAGTTTATTACCTTTTATTTATAATAAAGTATTATTGCTAGTTTTTAATATTAAAAAGAACAGATAATTATTTATAATAACTTATTATTGCATGTTCTTTATATATTTAGAGTATTTTTATTTTACTTAGTTCCATTTTTTGTGATTATCAGAAAGTACAAGGCAAGAAGCGATATCTTTATTGATCTATCAAATGTGCTAGAGATGGGTGACAACAAAAATCTTGGTAATAATTAGGATGCGTAATCGTTTTTCTGTTGTATTATAATAATTTAACAAACCTTTAATTTTTAAGTTGAATGTTAGATCGGTTTTTAACTACTATAATCAAAAACTAGGATTAACGTATTTCTTCATAAGTTTTGTGGCTGTTTCTTGATTAATTGCACCATTAGCACCAGTTATTTCATCGACAGATTTTACCAGCATTCGATATGGTTTTGTTTGTAAATAGGTATTTACTTGCCAAAATTGCCCAGTCTTTCTTCTCTTATATCCATAACCAGAAACAGTAAATTCTCTTAAAACACTTAGAAGTCGATTGTATTTATTTAAATGTGTTTGTAATGTTTTTTGCTCTTTTGTAGACTCTACTGTTAAAGGGGTTTGCAAGTCTTCTGGTGTTAGTTTATATAATAATTGTTTATTTTGAACTGTTTTATATAAAAATTTAGGAAATTCTACACGGGTTGTTTGATAAACAGTTTTACCGCTATCTGTATCATCACAAGTAACTTCCATAGTTTTACTGGTTTTAAGTAAATCATCTATTAAATTAGGCTTTCTCAGAGCATTTTTTAATACAATAATAGCATCGTTTATACAAGAATACATATCTTGTTGGCGTATTATGCCTGCATGTAATAAATAACAATGTTGCGTACCACATATTTCAATTAATTTTGTTGGGGAAGATAAAAAACACCAAAAACTGTCGCTTTTCATATTAATTGAATCCATTGTTACTATATATACTTTATCATTTTTTTTAGCAACAATTAGAGGTGTCATATGTGCTCTTTTAGGTATAACATTAGCAATAATACCTACTTGCTCCCCATTTTTTAATTGTTTGACTAGCTTACCTATTAAATTTTGTGCATTGTTATCTATAAAATAAATATCAATATTATATTTGTTTTTATAATGCTCTGCAATTACAGCCACACCCATAGATTTTGGTTGAAATATTGGTAATATGTGTTTAAATTTAGTCTCTTTAAGTTGATAGTCTGTGTCATCCATGTTTTTATGCCATTGTTTTCTAATATCTTCTTCTATATTGCCAATGTTAGGATTGTTTTCTATAATGCTTAACCCCCTATGAATAATACTTTCATAAGGAAACACAGTGCCATCTTCTGAAAAACATCCTTCAGCTAGAGGTAACTGTTTATTTTGATTATTTACAGCTTTAATAGCTATTTGTTGTATTGGTTTTGTATTATCGTTTGCTATTGTATTATTATCTAATATTTTTATAGTGCCTAGGCTATTAGTGTTTTCCATAAGTAATCTGCCACGTGTATACCTTCAAGTAGAAGGTGTATATTCTTTAATTTGGTGCTATTTTTAACTTTATTATTAGACTATTTAATTATAAAGAAGTTCATGATAATATTCCTGATTTAATCTAATCTCATGCATTTTATTATAAGAGTTAAACCTCTAGCAAGTGATATAATACCTGCATAAAGTAAAGGACTTTTTGAGCTAGCAAGTACTTTTTATGTTAATTTTACAGGGTGTTCTAATATGGGCGTGTTAACTAGGTATGCTCTACCCTTAGAAGATATAAGTGCTATGAATATTAGCAAAACTTCATATCAATCAACTAACATGGAGGTATTTAAAACTAGATTATTATCTAAGTATAGTTGACCTAAGATGCTTATAATACTCTGTTGTATAAGAGGGAATCTGACTTATGCAAAAATCACATTCTTTTTTATGATTCAAATATAATATAGCAAATATTTTGCTACGATATTCATCATTTTCAATATGCAATAGTCTTCTTTTACAATCATTAGTTAATTTACTAGCAATAATAGATTTTATATAATTAATAATAAAAATATGATTGTATTTATTTAATGCGATTTTATACAACAGTTCTTCTTTTTCTATTATTGGTAAATTTAAAGTAAGCAATTGTTCTTTTTCTTGTTCTGTTAATCGATCGCTATCTAATATTAGCTTCAAATAAATTATAAAAAAATCAAGATAATACTGTTCATCAATAAAAGAATATGGCCAAAACATATTTTTTTTAGGCATACTGCAATCAAGCAAACTCAATTTTACGGTGCTAGTTAAATTATTAGTATTTAAAACAAAGTTAATATATTTAGTAAATGATACAAGCTTTTTAGTATCATATACATAATAATCTGTTTGTTCATAAAATATTGGCAATAATAATGTAATATGCTCTGAATGCATAGAGTTAATAATTTTAACTTTATCATCATCACTAAAATTTTTATTTGTT
>CAKMZJ010000167.1 GCA_929200395.1 Candidatus Gorgonimonas eunicellae
ATTTCCAACTGCCACGTGTATACACCAAAAAAATACACCTTCTACTCGAAGGTGTATCAAACAACTTTTAAAACGTATCAATAACTGGTAATATGTACGGTATCCACTAAATACATTTTACCTATTCTTCAGTAATATCTACAAAATCAGAAACTAAATCTTTTTCCATATTGGCTAATTCAGAGAATATTTCTTCTGTGTTATCTTGCTGGTCGTCAATTATGTGCTGTTCCATTTTTTGTTTATTTTGTTGGTTTTCTAGTTCAACCTCAGCAAGGTTATCTTCTATAGACTCATGATTTTTTATTTGCGCCAAAGGTGGCAAGTCTGCTAAACTTTTAATATTAAAATAGTCCAAAAAGTATCTTGTGGTTGCTAACATAGCTGGCCTTCCTGGTACTTCTCTGTAACCTACAATTCTGATCCAATTACGCTCTAATAATGTTCTAATAATATGGCTACTTACGCCAACACCACGAACATCTTCTATTTCACCACGAGTAATCGGCTGTTTATAAGCAATTAGTGCTAAGGTTTCTAGTAGAGCCCTAGAGTATTTTTGTGGCTTTTCTGCAAATAGAGGTAATATATATTTTGCGTAATCTTCTCGCAATTGTATTCTATAACCAGAGGCAACTTGTTGTATATTGAAACTTCTATTTTCATATGATGCATTTAGTTCATCTATATATTGCCTTACTTCACTAGTAGAAACCTCCGCAATGTTTTTTAACAACTCTACAATTGCTTCTATTGAAAGAGGCTTAGACTGTGTTAATAGCGCAGCTTCAATAATTAGTGCTGATTGAGATATCACTTTTGCCTCCGTGTTTAACTTTTCATTCTTACATGTATTTGTCCATAAGGCTCATTTTGCATTAAGTCTATTGTAAATTCTTTAGCTAATTCTAAAATAGCTATGAAGGTTACAACTATGCCTAACTTTCCTTCAGTTATATCAAATAGAGCCACGAAAGGTGTAAATCTATCATTTCGTAATAATTCCATTATATCTAGCATGCGTTGTTTTACTGAAAACACCTCTGAATTTATGGTGTGAGTTTCAAATAGATTGGCCTTATTTAACACTAAAGATAACGATGATAATAATTCAGATACATTGATATCTAAATATTCTACCTCAACGTTAGCTACCTCAGTTTGTACTACTGCAGGCCAAATATCTCGATACATTCTTGGCATGGCGTCAATATCTACCGCTGCTTTTTTTATACATTCATAAGCTTGTAGTCTTCTAATTAATTCAGCTCGTGGATCTTCCTCGTCTTCTTCAACTTCAGCAGGCTTACGAGGCAATAGCATGCGGGATTTTATTTCAATTAAAGTTGCTGCCATAACTAAATACTCTGCAGCAAGTTCAAATCTAGATGCTTGCATAGTATTGACATAATCCATATATTGCTCGGTAATTAAAGCAACCTTAATATTAATTATATCTAAGTTATTACGCTTGATAAGATATAATAATAAATCTAAAGGCCCTTCAAATGACTCTAAAAATATTTCTAAAGCATCTGGCGGAATATATAAATCTTCTGGTAATTTTTCTAAAGGATTTCCATTAATTGTTGGTATTTTTTTAATGCTTTCATCACCATTGCAAGATTCTATGGAATGTATATCCTTAGTTGCTGTGTCGTTTAACAATAGCTAGCACCTGTGCGTATTATTTATCTTTTTATTGAAGATTAGCTATTTAGCTTGCTAAACAAAGAATCCTCAATGTGTATATATTTTATTGTAAATCATTTTATGCAGAGTTGCCACTATGAAAGCGAAAAAAATCATCGTCTCGAGTTACTAACGATTTTTCTAGATTAGCAAAAAAATTTACTCTCTGCTTTATGCAATCGGCACTGAACCTGCTAGCTAATTTTAGGTAAACTTCAAAATGCCTGCTTTCTGATTTTACTAATTGGCGATAAAAAGCCTGTAGTTTGTCATCTAAATAAGGCATCAAAGTATAAAACCTTTCGCAAGATCTAGCTTCAATAAAAGCACCAACTATAAGAGTATCTATTAATCTGTTAGGTTCAATTTTACTAATTTTTGCTTGTAAAGATTTAGCATAACTACTAGCTTCTAAAGAATAATAGCTAATATTCTTCGTTTTTATAATTGTTAGCACCTGTTCAAAATGTCGCATTTCTTCTCTAGCTAGACGAGACATTTGTCGTATTAAATCGTAGCACATATTGTTATTGGATTTTTCTTTTTGCGATAGCCAACTACGATACCTATTGATTATAGACATAGCAGTTTGAGCCGCTTTTAGCTCGTTATTAGCGTGATCTATTAGCAAAACAGCTAAGCTTTCTGGCTTTTTAGCTTGCTCTAGCCAGCCATCGGTAGTTTTGCAAGGCAAAAAATCTAAAATTGGTGTTATTTCTATTCCATTCATTTTTTAAAATACAGCTGAGTATCTGGCTTTTATTGCCAGAGCAAAAGCTATCCTATATTAGTTAATACTTATTGTTATAATACAACAAAACCTGTGACAGGTAAAATTACACAGTCTCAATTTAAAGATGGGCAATAACACTCTAACAGAAATGATTTTTTTATAAGTAATAGTCTATTTAAAAAAAATAGAAAATATGGAAGAATATTATGAATGTTACAGAAATTACATCTTTCCAGTTCTTAGATAGCAAGTTAACAGAAAACAAAGGCGAAATATTTATAGCCAGCAAAAAATACAGCTACCAACAAGATATTGCTACAATCCGCAAAGCAGTTAAAAAATTACCAGCTCCGTTTACAACTATTCAGCAAGATTATAATAAATCTCTATATACTGTAAAAAAAGATGAATTTACCATAGATTTTCGTATCAGTGTAACAAATAAAGACCCAGATACCAATTTACTTACGAACAATCAAATAAAAAGCTGTGGCGACCATATTTTTAAAATAAAAGTCAACAGACATAATGATGGCACTAATGAAGACACACTAGCTTATAATGTTCATCAAGGCCAAGTAAGATATACAAAATCTGGCAGCTATAAATTAGGAACCACTAATGTACAAGACTGTGTGGCCACAATTATACAAGATAAAAAAACAACTCAATTGGCATTGGCACATGTTTCAACTCATACTCACCATATAATAGATAGTGCCTTAAAGTATCTGCCTCAAGGAGAAAAAAATGCTATTCTTATTGGAGCGAGGTACCCAGATAATACATATAACGTTGATGGAATTTTAGAAAAGTTAATGGACTACTCGGAAAAAGTTTATCTTGATACAAGCTATATTTTTGATAATCAATACATGATAACTGAATACGAAGATATTATTAGCTGTTATGAAACAAACACTAATTTTGGTACAGTTACAGTTAATCCTAAAACATTAGAAATCACCAACAAGTACCCTATCACCAATTAATATATGCTCATATAATATTTCGTGTATAATTCATTTTTTATTCAAACTAAAGGAATATTATGAATAATGCATCTGCTATAAAAGGTAACACTGGTTTTCATATTGAGCTAGAAAGAAATACAAATGATGGAGCAAATGAGCCTTTAAATCCAACAGCGAAATTTGCATGTAAAGGTGTTACAATAGAAAGAGAAACAACACCATTTTTAAGTAGAATGACAAATCTAATCTCTGAGCATAAAGCTTTATTTACGGTTTGCTCTGTTGTAGCTGTTATAGGGGTAGGTGTCGCTCTAGTGTTCGTTATGCCTTATATTGTTGGAAACAATAATGATAATCGAGATGATTTAAACTATTCTCCAACAACAAAAGCGATCACCGCTGACACTCCTTCAACAACAGAAGCAAGCACCTCTAGTAACTGGTCTCCAATAAGGCATAGATGTCATAATTCCCCT
>CAKMZJ010000168.1:0-1512 GCA_929200395.1 Candidatus Gorgonimonas eunicellae
TCTTAACTGCCATATGTATATATAAAATGACATCCCAACAATACTGGTAAAAAGTACTGGAAAAATAGTATTATATATGATAAAATAATTCATACTTTCATCTTTTATTCCATTACTATCTAGATAATAACTAGATAGATTTACATATTCGCCATTGATTGATGATTCAATTGTATCTACTGTTGCCGTTGTAATCTTTAATGCATAGACTAAAGTTTGATTATTTTGGAGTTTATCGATATGTTTAAAAATACCTTGATCTTCTTTGGTAAAATTACAAATATGTATACTCTTAGGAGTAAGATAAAAGATTTTATTTTTATCGATTAAATCATGTGATATATCATATGTAATAACATTGTCATTTTGATCAAAACTAATAAAAGGCATATCTTTACTAGGATTTTCTAAAGTAGCTACAGTCCATTCTGTTTTATCATAGGATGAGTTAGAGTTAGGTAGTATCTGAGGGGTGATAAGATAATTTGCAAACGACAAAAATTGTATGGTTTTAGCAACTAATATTAAGTTAGAACCTTCAACAACGCTAATTTTTTTTGGCCTTTCAAATTCCATAATAATTTTCCGATAATTTTTTGAATATCCTGGGCATAATGCATCATGTTGTTGAGGAGATTTAGGTTGTATACTAAGTAATTTTTTTATATAGGGTAAATTTTTTAAATCCAAACTATTGCATAAATTACCTTCACAATAATCTTCTATGATAGAGCATTGAAGGTTATCAGTTTTATCATAGTTATCATAATCTCTTAAGTGCAAACACCAAGACTTATTTGGAAATTTTCTTTTCTTACTATAGTCATAAGCACATCCTACAAACAGCGTAATATAAGTTGTATCATATATATAATCATCCCACGATATGTACATCCGGCAACCTGTAATATCAGGTGAACATGTTTCTATTCTTCGAGGAAGTGTTCTAGATACAATAGGTATGACTTCGCCTGTTGTATCTATAAGGCTATAACCATGATAACATTTTATAGTTTTAGTATTTTTTTCTGTAAAAATCATAGATGGTATGCTAGTAGTTATATTTTTTATAGTTGTAGTATTATGGTTGTTTATTGGTACAGCTATAGAATATACAAATGCACTGATAGATATAATTATGGTTAATAAATTCATTTGTTTCCTCAAATAACACTAAAAATATTGATACTAAAACTCGCTATAAGCATAATTCTCATGAGTAGACTCAGCTCTAATATTTTCTAAATCTAATGGCATATTATTATTTGTAGTGTATTTTTTAATTATTAGATAAGATGATACTATTGCAACTATTATACAAAATGGAGTAACCAAGGCGATAATAAGTTTTGTATTATCTTTTTTTTTAATTTTATCAGCTAACGTTATATTAGTTATTTGTATCATGGTGTTATTTACTGATACTATTTTAGGTATTGACGAAGATATTGGAAGTCTAGGTATTGACGAAGATATTGGAAGTCTAGGTATTGACGAAGATATTGGAAGTCT
>CAKMZJ010000168.1:1612-3805 GCA_929200395.1 Candidatus Gorgonimonas eunicellae
TAGGTATTGACGAAGATATTGGAAGTCTAGGTATTGACGAAGATATTGGAAGTCTAGGTATTGACGAAGATATTGGAAGTAAACTTATCATATTATTGTTTTTTGCTTTTTTAGTTGTAATTTTTACAGAATATACTATATTTGTATGATTATTAAAAACATCAATATGTTTAAATATACCTTCATCTTCTGTAGTAAAATTACAAATGTGTATACTCTTAACAGTATAGAAAAAAATTTTGTTATTAGTAATTAAATCATGTGGAGTGTCATATTTAGTAATACTGCCATCTTCATTAATGTTAATTAAATTTATTAACGAATTGTTATGAGTATTTTCCAATGGAGATAAAGACCAAGTTGTTTTATTATAAGATAGTGAATAATATGAGTCTATACTCTCATATATCTTTACTACATAACTAGCAAGCAATACTAAATTACTACCTTCTGCTACGTTAATTTCTTGATATCCCGCATGCATCATAATGCGTTGATGATTATCTGAATATCCAGGGCATAATGCATCATGTTCTTTATTACCTTTAAATGATGTACCTAGTACTTTTTTTATTAAAGGTAAATTTTTTAGATCAGGGCTATTGCATAAATTTCCTTTACAGTAATTATCAATCCAAAAAGTGTTCTCATTGCTATCATCATCTCGAAAGTGTTTGATCCAATTTATTTGTTTTATTTTATAAAAAATATTAACTTTTCCACAACCTCCAATTATATGATCAAAAGGTTCATTCTTTTTTGTCATAGTAGACCATAATATAGTAGCATAACAGACATTATCTTTATTTTTACATTCTGTTAGTTCTACATGGAATTTTTTTAATGAGGTGAGTATGTTTTTAGTATGTGATAAATCGAATCTCCATTCAAACTTATAACATTCTTTAAACGTATTAATATTTTTTTCTGGTATACTAGTGCTATTTTCTATAAAAGGTGTGTGAGTTATATTTTCTGTAGAAGAAATATTATGATTATTTATAGATGCAGATATAGAGTACACAATAGCACTAATAGATGTAATTATATTTAGTAAATTCACTATTATAACCTTATTATTATTATTTATTTTATTTTATTTTTTATGTTTTGATAAAAACTTTATCATTAAAATATTTAACTAAATCTATTTTCTTAGTAAAAAAAATAATCTAAATCATTGAATTTTAGATTAAATATTATAACTATTTTGAAACTTTATTTTAACTTGTGTTTTTAGTTAAATAAATTGTTGAGATTAAACTATTTATAGTCGTAAATATATTCTATATTGAAGGTCAAATATAAGTTTATAAACATTATAATAAAACTATTTTTAATAATACCTTACATAATAATTTTTGCAATCAGTAAAATTAACTGAATATTCACAACCCAAAATACAAACGCTACTATTATTCCAATAATAAAAATTACAAATTTAAAATTATTATCTCGATCATCTGATTCCTCTTATACCGTTAAATAAATAATTAAAAACACAATGATGAAATTATTTTTTTTCATTAGTTTTTCTTGAAAGGGATTAATTTTAAAAACTATACTTTTGATATAAAAAGATGTCTGTTTATCTAAAGCACAGGCATAATTGTTTTTTGTCCAAGAAATTAAAGCAAATATATTAAAAAACCATTTTGTAATAATCTGATGTTTTTGATAAGGAAATTTATTGAATAAAGCAGAATTTAATTGTTGGTTTTTATATAATATTTTAAACAAGTATACTCCTAGCTCTCTTCTAAGCATTTTTATATCTTGTAAATTAAAATATTTTGGGATCATAGTGTGATATAAAATTAAAGAAAAAGCTATTCCTAAGCAATACATATCATCTACAATGGTTATAGTTTTACTAGAACATAAAGCTTCAAACTCATTGCATTCTGTAGAAGACTTTTCTGTTGTAGGAGCAGAATCATAAATACTATCTTCATAAAATTCTGGTTCATTCAAATCATCTGTTTTTGTTTTTTTTGTAAATTTATTTAAGATTTTTTTTCTTTGGTATGGTAAGTATTCAGTATAAAAACTATTTTTAATAATACCTTACATAATAATTTTGTAGATAAATATTATAAGTTTACAAATAAGAATCATGATGCTATTGTTATATTAGTAACAGCATTAATCAGTACCACCACATGTGTTGCAGTTATTTATTGTATAATTAAA
>CAKMZJ010000169.1 GCA_929200395.1 Candidatus Gorgonimonas eunicellae
TTTCAGGGCTAAGTAAAATGGTTTAATTCGAGGCAAAATACTGCAGGAATGCAAGTGCATTTCAAAGTGTTTTAACGATGAAGTAAATCTTTTTAATAGCCCCCAGAGGGCAAGGCTTCTAAGCTTTTATCATTCGTTAGTATTTCTTGATTTAGTCGACACTAAACCTGCGAAATACTGCCTTAGCTAAAAACTTATAATCACTTGCTGAAAACCTGCATTTTCAACTGCCACGTGTATATATTTAAAATAATCTTATAAAATAAACCGAACCTATAAAAAATATAAAGCTCTATTACAGTATTAAAATACGGTATTAAATTTATCAAAATGCTATTATTCCTAGCATAGCAAACTAAAACTCATGTTTTGAATATAATTTCATGGAGTTATGCAGCAATAATTATTTATAAATAATTTAATATGTTTTTATTAAAGCACATAACTTAAACTCATAATATATAAAAGTAATAATAATCATGATAAATTTTCAACAAAAAACACCGCTATATACAGATGCATCAACGTTAGTTAATATAAACAGCTCTATAAATAAAAAAATAATTGCTGAAAATCAACAGCAAACAAAAAATATTAACTCATTTTCTGTTAATAACAACCTATTAACAAAAACTATCACAAATGTTACTAATAGCAATAAAAAATTTGTAGCTATTTCTTATATAAAACTAAATAATGGTTTAATTTTTGAAGATTATACTAATGATACTGATTTTCTTCAGCGCATGAAATCTATGTCTTATAATGAAGCTGAATCTCTTAGTGAAACTATAAAACAAAACACTAAAAACTTTCCTATGCCTTGCATGGCAATAACGGCAACAGAAATTCATAAAAATTTAAATAGCATACTAACAAAATATCAACTAAACGATGAAGATAAATCTATTTTTATCAATTTTAAACATGAACTCAATTCTTTAGCTCCTTATTATCCTTATGAAGAATCATTACTTTTTGTTTATAAATTTTTGCTTTGTAAATCAGTTATTGAGCATAAGGTTAATCTGAAAACATTAGAGGTTTTAAAGCAAAATGTTCAAAACAAATCTTACATTAATGAATATATAGATATTAATAATATTAAGTTTTACAATATCAAACTCCACTTACTGAGTGTCTTTAATTGTAGTTGCTCATTAAATGATATATTAGCTCTACCTTGGGAACAAATGCTAAATAACAATGACTTGTTTATAGACAAATTATCTTCAATATATCAAGATGCATTGCTTTTCCAAAAATATAAAGATACTTTTCCATTTAAAATGAATGAAGTTTTAATTCCATATACAGGCGAGCTTGATATTGAAGATCTTAATAAAATCTGGGCATTGCCTTTATGGTTAGTTGGATGCTCCTTAGCAACAATAACTCGTGCTGATGGGCATGCTTGCTATTCTAGTGTTTTTTTCGAGCATGACTTGTATCACTTAAGTGAAAAATTATATTTTATGCAAAAATCAGAACATCTCTATAAGCCAATATTACATTGGATTAATACCATTTATAACAATGAAAGTTTTTTTACAGACAATACAAATATTAAATTTTCTGCGATAGAACTTGCAATATTCTGGATAATGCATGAAATAGTTACTATAGGCAAACTCGGTATTAAACAAAGCTTAAAAAAAATAAATACAAACGACTTACAAGCACTTACTGACTTACCTATAAACTATGCTACAACATCAGCAGATGATGTAAAACAAGCAGCAAAATTATTACATTATTTACCATTTAATAATTACACCGATGCAGAATTTAAACAAGCTATATTAGAATTTAATAACAATATTGATATGTTAAAAGTTACGCACAGTAATAAGTATAATATTGAAGAACTACCATACTATGATTATAGATTATTATATTTGCATTTTACCCCAATTATGCCAGAATTTATGCATTATATAATAAGGACTGCAAGCAGTAACGATACTAATGTTGAATTTACAGATGTTCAGATAAATTGTATTATTACAAATTTAAGAATGTATTATTGCCATATTTTATACAGAACACTTAAACCATATCTTGATACTATTAATAATTTTAATAAAGAAAAGTTTTTAGCAGATAAAAATAACTTTTTAGCTATAGCACCATTTAAAGAAGAAGCTGAGTGGACTATTCGTTTATTAGAAAATAGTCTTTTATCTGCCAGCTAGATATAATTTAGGCATACCAAGGCTAGCCATTTTATTAATGATATTAATTCTAGATATAGCTTAATTTTCTTAAGCTACTACAATATCTAAACATCGCAGTTTCTGATATATCTTACATATCTTCCAAATATGGAAGTATTGATATTGGTATGCTTTGTGAACGAGTACAGATAAAATATGCAACTGCATTGACTACTGTTTCTTGTTGTTCAGCTGGTAACTTAGATAAGTCATCTAAATTACCAAATTCTTCCAAAGAATATACCTGATGCTGCACTTCTTTTAACCCTTTTACAATAATATTATAGTCTTCAAGTAACATATTGTTTATAAATGCATCATATAGAATTGATATAAGCTTTGATTTTATATAATTTTGATCTATATTCCCTAATAGGTTTTTACCTAAAAATTCAAATTGAGAATAGAGAATATCAATAAGGTTAATATTTTCAGCACCTTCATCATCTATTATAGCTATATTGTTAGCTGCTGATGCTTTATTTAAACAATCAATTATTTCCTTGCTGATACACTTATCTTCTGGAATTACATAAGATTTTATCTTATCTAATATTTTTTGTACGACTACATGTGTAGATTTATGAGTTATATTTTTAATTATCTTATTATCTATATCATAAAAGAAAATAACAAAATCTTTGTTATTGTTGAAAAAAATTATTTGTGAATAAGATCCACTGCTATTGTCAGTATTCTTAGGCTTTATGCCACTTATTTCACCTAAAGGCAGGTCTTGCTTTTTTCTATATTCATGGAATAAAATCTGCATTTCGTAACATACATCTATACCATGCATTGCAGAAATAGCTAAAGAATATACTTCAGCTGTTATTCCTTTGCTATTTTTTTTAGTTATATCTGCACCCTGTTCTAGCAACATTTTAGTTATTTCTACATATGGTCCAGATGCTACAATAAGAGCTGTGATATCTCCACCACCTTGCATAGAAAATAATTCATTAATATCTACATGTTTATTATTTATTAATGTTTTGACTAAATTAATACATCCTGACCGACATGCTAAAAAAAATAAATTAATATTTACATACTGATTTCCATTAGTAGTTTTAAAATCGAACCTTAACTTTGCTAAGTCATCTACAGAAAAAGCATTTAAAAACTTATGTATTTTAACTTCATTATTGGATGCAACAGCTTTAATTATTTCATTTTTTTTATCATCTGAAATAGCTTTAGTTTCACTAACTTCTTCAACTAAACGTTCAGACACATTTACTTTTGCACTATATTTATTTTCATTATTACCTATAAAACTTTCGCCAACAGGTGATTTAGTATTTTTTATAGCACTATAATTATTTTCAGGTACTTCATTTGGAAGTGTAATATTACTTATCATACAAATTACTCCTTTGTGGTTAAATTATTTTTATTGTTTAGTTATAACCCTGAGTTATGAGTTATTATAAAATTCTTTATATTTATAAAATATCAAGAAGCTAAAAACTTATAATCATTTGCTGAAAACCAGCATTTTCAATTGTAACCTGTATCGCGTATCCTGTATATAACACTATAAATAAAAATTATATTTTATATAGCTAAAATAGATTAAAATTAA
>CAKMZJ010000170.1 GCA_929200395.1 Candidatus Gorgonimonas eunicellae
ATAAACGCTGAAGATCCTCAGCAAAGTAACAGTAGCTATTATAATAGAGCAATAGCTATAGTTAATAACTCTAGCTTTGCAGGTTTTGTTATTGGAGGAGCAATTGGAGCTTTAATAGGAGTACCAATTGCTTCTATAAAAGGTTTTAACACTGAATACTTAGATCTAAGCTCTTCTGCTTCTATTGCCATTGTAGTGACTACATATGTCACTGGCTGTATCCTTGGGGCTTATTATAAACCCATATTTAGTGGCTGCAAACAAATAGCTACGAAAAGTTATAGCACTTGCACAGAAAAAACCCGGCAAAATATTTTACTTTAATTTACAAATAATAATATGTTACATTAACCTTAAAATTCTTAATTTCTTGCTGAAAAAACAGCCACACTACCTATAACTATTAGTTTTATATCAGAAAAATATTTTTCAAGTTGCTTTTTTAATGAAATTAAATCGTCTTGATTATTGCTAAAAATACCTTTTTTATTATAAATTCTCAATAATCTTTTTGCTAGCATATTTTGCTTTATATCTCCCTGCAATATAGTTGACCCAAAAATCACTCCTTTTTTATTGAGCAACTTTTTAAGATTATAAAAAACAATTCCTTTTGCTTCCATAGATCCAGGTAAACAGTGCAAAAGATAATTAATTGAAATTGAATTATATTTACTATTGCTGTTAATCGGTTTTAAAATATCAGCTATGATAGTTTTTGGTTGATAACGTTGGTTAATTTTAACGCTGTAATCCAAAGAATTTGAATTTAAATCCATTAAAGTTATGTTAGGATCTTTAGAAGGAAATACACATTTATTGATATAATAACCAGTGCCAACTCCTACATCTAAATGATTATCGCTAACATATTTATTATATTGCTCTAATAACTTTTTTGTTGGGCACTTCCATATAAGGCTATTTGATATCCCCAAAACCCATAGGTTATAAATTGTTAAAATAAACTTCGTATATATTGCTTGTCCTTTATATGAATCACTTGTCGTGAAACTCATTTTTTATATTCCTATAGCGATTAATCTTAACACAATTCCACTAAATACGTCATTTGTATTATTAATTATACTAACACAACAGAATAACACTAAATATTTTCAGTCTTGTTTTTATTAGCTAATAACCACGACTCTAGTATTAATACAGCAGCTACTGAGTCAATTGGTTTTTGCCTCTTAGATTTTTTTGTATTGTCATTATTTTTTCTTATTAACTTGGCTTCATGAGTAGTTAAGCGCTCATCAGATAGAAAAGCTGGTATGTTAAATCTTCCATTTATTTTATTAGCAAATTTTTTTGCTAAAATAGCTATTTCAGATAACGAACCATCCATGTTATATGGTAACCCAATAACAACCGCTTGAGGCTTCCAGTCTGCTATTAATTTTGTTATAACTTCCCATTTAAACTTATTATTAGCATACTTAATGTATGGCAAAGGAGTTGCCGTACAAGTTGTAAACTGACCTACAGCTACACCTATATTTACTGTGCCGTAATCAAAAGCCATAATAGTTGAATTTTTTGTTAATTGGTTCATTTCATATTTTTAGTTAAGTAGATGGTACATCTTGAGTAGTTGTTACAAACATTTTGGGAACTTTAACTTCAATAACCTCAAAAGCAGGAACTTCATAAGGATGAGCGTCTAACAATGCTTCTATAGCCTCATTAAGCTTAGTTTTCATACAAAGCACTTCTACTTTATATTCCTTAACTGTTGATATTTTATTAGTTTCACCAATAAAAGGAGTGCTGTTTTCAATAGGCTTAAATTGGCCTTCTCCTAATACTTGCCACGAGCAACAACTATAATTGCCTAGCTTTCCAGCTCCTGCATTAAATAGAGATTGCTTTACCACTTCTAAATGTGACTCTGGTACAAAAAAACATATTTTATAAATTAATATCCAACTAATCATTTATTTTACTCCAAATACTTAAAAGTTGTTACTATAACGATTAATTAATGGGTATGCATACATTTTTAACAACCAAGGTAAGTGTTTTTGGTTACAATCTGTTACTCTTTGAGTAAACTTCTGATATTTCTCGTCACTAAAGCCAGTTATTTCTATATTTGCTTGTGTCTCATCTATTAAGAAATTTTCTTGCTGATTAGTTTTTTTAAGCATTTCCCAAGCATATAAATTATTAGGATGACATCGATATAAACCATGTATCTGTTTATCTATAGCTGTTGCAACTTCTTGTGCGGTTTTGTAATTTCCTGTTATTTTGTTTCCAAAAGCAATATGTATATTACCTTTATAGCCTTTTATTCCCATTGCTATACTACTCATATCTTCATTTTCTTGTTTAGTATAACTGCCTTGCTTATCGTATTCAAACAGCTCTTTAGCTTTAGCATAATCACAAGGGTCATACTCATAAGAAATAGAAACAGGAATTATATTTAGTTTTTCAACGGTAAAATTAAGTGAATCTTCTTCTTTTCTGTGTGTTAGCTCTAACATTTTTATAATAGCTGATTCTGTTATATCATTGCCATCTTTAGCTCGTCCTTCACTTTGTGCAATCCATAAAGAGTTATTAGTTTCTATACAGTTACTTATATAAGCTGATAACTTATTTAATTCTTGTAATTTTTGACGACGGTTTTCGATAGATCTTTTAACAATAAAACTTTTATTTAGACGCATTAAGTCTTGTACAAAAGGTAAATCTATAAGATTATCTCCAATAGCTATACGACAAGTTTCAAAGTCTTTTTTATGTAAAGCGTAGTTTATTAATGCAGGATCAAGCGCTATATCTCTGTGGTTTGAAATAAAAGTATAGCTTTTCTTTTTATCTAAATTATCAATTCCAGAGATAGTAACTGAATCTGTAGTCTCTTGCATCATTTTATCCATGTATTTAGCAACAATTTGTTGAAAATCATCGACTTTTGATATTTTATTTAATTTATTGGCTAAAATCAAACCAACTAGAGGAGTTAATAACCAGCCACAATACTTAGAAAGTAATGGATAATTATACTTCACAAGAATATTATGAAAAGACTTATCTTTTGATAATCTTTTTAAAATATCAGATACTTCGGCATCATTGTAGGGGCGTATATCGTTAAATAGTTCCATTACTATCTCAAAAATTAGCAGTTAACAAATAATGTGATTTTAAGCCAAAAATTGCTTGCTGAAAAGACGTATCTTCAGGTAGAAGGTGTATGGTGTCAATTAAATCAAGAAATACTAACACAGGATAAAAGCTTCAGTAGGGGCACGCTAAGAAGTCTATGTTCATCATTAAAACACCTTAAAATACATAATTACATTAGGGAGTTTTTCCTCGAATTAAGCCTTGTTATTTAGCCCTGAAATCTAGCATTTTCATCTACCGCCTGTATAGTAACAAAAAGCGTAGTAAAAACCAATATTATAGTAAAAAAAGTACAGCTCAACATGATTTAAAAGTTTTTTCTTGCTCTAATATTTTAGATTTAAATACTTTTTACCATTATTTCAGCCCATATAATTGTGTTGTTTTTAAGCTAATTAAAGCACTTTTTAGCTACATCTTTATTTTGCTGTGGCTAAATAACAGCTGTGACATGCTCCCCTCCCTAAAGGAAGGGGCTTCCTAATTCACAGCGAATTGCT
>CAKMZJ010000171.1 GCA_929200395.1 Candidatus Gorgonimonas eunicellae
TAGTTTTTATTTCTGGAGTTACAGTTGTTTTCGATTCTGTATATTTATCTAAATTTATACTATAAATTTGTATTCTCTTATGACCAAAAACTGCTATTTTGCTATCATCGTTATTAAATAAACCACTACGAGCATTGTAAAATATGTTTTTAAAGGCTATTATACTTGGGTGAGTTTCAAAATAAGATGTACCATGTTCGTAAAAATAGTTGTCTCGTATTTTTCTTAAGTATAAAGCTTTACCCCGAGACCATTGTTGCGTTACAAAACCCATTACCGGCTTGTTTTTGGTTGCAAAAAAATAATCCAAGCAACATTGAATAGCTTTATTAGGTATTATATACCATGGAGGATATATTTCGTTACCATATAATTTATTATAACTATTTGTATCGTTTTTATAGTGCCATGCAACACCAGATAAGTAGTCAAATCTAATTTCTGAATTATCATAAGCTGGTGTATCAACTTTAAGATTTACGATAAGGTTATCTATGGGAGATATAACTGATTTACCAAAATAAAAATCTAATTTATATGGGTTATACTTTATATTTTCTATTCTATAAGTATAATATTTATTGCCAATATTTCTCTGTAGTTTTACAATGTTTTTGAGAGAAATTATTTTACTAAAATTTGCTACATTATAAAGATCTGTATAAACGTAATTATAATCATATCTGTTTACTAATAGAATATCTCTATTTGGTGCATATTTTAATTTATAAATATTATCCCCTTGAAGTTGTTTTTCCATAGCTATAAATTTTTTTGTTTGCTCTATATTATCAATATTATAAAAATATACTGTCTTTTTATTGGTAACAGCAAGAACTTTTGCATTATAATTTATAGCTATATCTATAAGTTCATTGTTAAGGTATAACTGGCTAATTTTTTTTAGTTGTTTATTTGCATCTAATTTATAAACAAAAAGATTATCATCAGCAATAAAGAATAATAAATTTTTATTTTTAATATAATTAATATTCGTAATAGCTGTATCGCTAGATATAAGATCAGTTACAATTTTATTATGTGTATCTAAAAAAATAATTTTTGCTATAGGTTGAGATGGAAAAGCAGGTAAGCTATCTTTAGGCATACTACTAAATTGCTTGTAATAACAGTCATTGTTTTTTAAAGCTATAATTAAATTGTCTTGATTAGTAAAAAATAGTTTATGAATGCAAGCGTTATTAAGATAGCTATCTGTAAAAAAAAAATCATGTACTAAATTAAGTGCTACATCTTTATGATTTATTGTTTGCTTTACTGGTGCAGAATCGTCTATAACATGCGTATTATTTGTTTCTAAATAAAATGGCAGTGACTTTTTAATTATAGTAGCTTCATTACATAAATTGCCATCACAACAAGTTATATGATTATCAATTATAGTTGCAGGGTACTGGTTAATGTTATCACAGTAATTTTTAGACACACAACCTAATTGCAACCTGTAGTTTTCATAATATTGCCTTTTAGATAACATAGTGCTACAAAAACGATTGTCACAATTAATTTTTTGATTTGCACATTGTTTATTAAACATAGTGTTGATATCAATAAAATTATCTACAGCTAAATCACATTGATAACATTGCTTTGTGTTTGTGATAAACGAATCAATAGGGACGTTTTCTATAGCTGGATTATTGTAATTTTTAGGTAGTATTTGCTTGCCGCAAATACCACCTATTATGTAAGTCATTATTAATAGAAGTTTCATAATTATGTACTGTTTTTATATTAATTATCTGTGTTTAAAATTATTTCTTGCATATTAGAATGGTTGAAATCAATGTATTGGTTTTCTTGTTTGTTTATAGCATTATCTTTGATATCTATATCCGTCGCTTTATTTTTCTTATTTATTTCTTGTGAATCTATATCCGTTGTTTTATTTTGCTCATTTATTTCTTGTGAATCTATAGACATTGCTTTATTTTGATAACTGAAAGGAGTTTTTAAATCCATAGATAGAAAATTCTTTTTATCGTCAATAGTTTTTTGCTTGCTTTTTTTATTGGATTTTTTGTGTTTTATAATACAAGATATAATCACAATACTTGTGAATAATGCTGTTGCTGCTGCAGTAATTTTATAAGGATTTTCTTTGATAAAAGTATTAAATTTATCTAGAAAATTATTATGTGATTTTTTGTCATTATTTAGATTTGTTGAATTAATCTTATTTACTGAAGTTTTTATTTCTGGTAGTTTATTTTGATCTAAATGCATAGCATGAATTTGTATTCGATTATTACCAAAAATTGCTATTTTACTACTATTTTTATTAAACAAACCACTACGAGCACTATCAAATATTTTTTTAAAGGTTATTAATTTTGGGTTTTCCTTGATATACTGCTTCCAATCATAATAAGCACCAGATGGTTGCTCCAATCCTGGAACTTGTCTTAAAAATAAATATTTTTTCCCTTTACTTCTTAATGTTATAAAAGCCATAATTGGTTTTTTATCGGTAATAAAAAAATAATCCAATATATTTACAATATGGTTATTAAACCTATAAAATTTATCCTTAGTGTTATACTCATGTTGGTTATACTCTGAAGGGTTAAGCATTTCAAGAGAAAATAATCCCGTTGGGTTAGTATATTTAGTATATGTCGTAGAGTAACTATCCGTATTGTTTTGATGATGCCATAAGTAGGCATAAAAAAATTCATTTCTAAAATAACCTGTACCATAATAACCCCTATTAATAGCCTCACGAGTTACAATCAGATTATCTATAGGTGATATAGCAGATTTACCATAATAAAAATCTAATTTATATAGGTTATACTTTATATTTTCTATGCTATTATGTCGCTTATCTTTCTTCTGTTTTTCACTTTTGCTAATATAAATTATGTTATTAAAATTTTCTAAGTCGTATAGATCTGTATAAACGTAATTAGCATCATAGCTTTTTACTAATATGGTATCTCTATTTGGTGCATATTGTAACTTATAAATATTAGTCCCATGAATTTGTTTGGAAATTTGCTTTTCTATCTCGATAAATTGTTTTGTTTGCTCTATATTCTCAATATTATAAAAATACACAGTATCTTTATTGGTAACAGCAATAACTTTTGCATTATAATTTATAGCTATATCTATCAGTTTATTGTTAAGATATAATTGGCTAATTTTTCTTAGTTGTTTATTTGCATCTAATTTATAAACAAAAACACTGTCGTCAGCAATAAAAAACAATAAATTTTTATCGCTAATATAGTTAATACTAGTAATAGCTGTATTACTAGATATAAGATTAGTTACAGTTTTATTGTTTTTATCTAAAAATATAATTTTCTTTATAGGTTGAGATGGAAAAGCAGGCAAGCTATCTTCAGGTATAATACCAATCAGATTATTGTTACAATCATTTTTTTTTAAAGTGATAATTAAATTATCTTGCTTGGTAAAAAACAGTTCATGAATGCATGAATTATCAAGCTGATCATTTGCAAAAGAAAAATCATGCAATATATTATGGTCTACATTTTTATAGTTTATTGTTTGTTTTTCTAGGGAACCATCATTTATAAAATACTTATTATTTTTTTCTAAATAAAATGGTAATACATTATTA
>CAKMZJ010000172.1 GCA_929200395.1 Candidatus Gorgonimonas eunicellae
TTTAGCCAAGGCAGTGTTTTGCAGATTTAGTGTCGACTAAATCAAGAAATACTAATGCAGGATAAAAGCTTAGAAGACTTGCCCTCTAGGGGCTATTAAAAAAATCTACTTCATCGTTAAAACACTTTGAAATCCACTTGCATTCCTGTAGTGTTTTGCCTCGAATTAGATCTTTTTCTTTAGCCTTGAAATCTAGCATTTTCAACTGCCACCTGTATATAGGATTAACATTATGAACAGATCACTAACTAAGATTACTAAAGGATTCACCTCTAAATGTATTTTTTTATGCGCTTTTTCCGTTTTATAAAAAAGATATTTTATTTTTTATTTGTACCTATAATTATTTCTGTAGGCTTGTCATACCTTTATTTTAAAGACCAGCTACCAGACTCTTCATCATTAAAAGATGCAAAAATGCAAATACCACTTAGAGTTTATTCTGCTGATGGATTATTGATTTCTGAGTTTGGAGAAAAAAGAAGAATCCCAGTTAAATTTGAAAATATACCAGATGCTATTATTCAGGCGTTTATTTCTGCTGAAGATTATAGATTTTATAAGCATCCTGGAATTGATATAATAGGCTTACTCCGTGCTAGCAGTGAATTATTGCTTACAGGTAATATTCAATCTGGTGGGAGTACTATTACCATGCAGGTAGCTAAAAATTTTTTTCTAAGCAATAAAAAGTTATTTTCTCGAAAATTTAAAGAAATCTTTTTAGCTTTAAAAATAGAACAAGAGCTTAGCAAAAATGAAATATTAGAGTTGTATCTAAATAAAATTTTTTTAGGGAATAGGGCATACGGAATAGAAGCCGCAGCTAATGTATATTATGGAAAATCTATTGATGAATTAAATCTCGCACAAATAGCTATGCTTGCCGGTCTTCCTAAAGCGCCATCAAGATTTAATCCTATTAGTAATCCAAGTCGTGCCTTAATACGTCGCGATTGGATTTTACAACGAATGTTGTCTTTAGGGTTTATATCTGCAGAAGAATGTAATTTAGCCACTAACGAACCAGTCACTGCAAAATACCATGAGCCTAAAATAGAACTAAAAGCGCCTTACGTAGCCGAAGCAGTTCGTAAAGAGCTATTAGAAAAATATGGAAAGCAAATATACACCGATGGCTACAGAGTTTTTACTACTATAGATAGCAAATTGCAAAATAGCGCAAATATAGCACTTACTACTGGAATGGTTAATAACGAGGAGCGTTATCCATATAGAGGAGCTATAGCTAATTATGCAGAAAACAGTCTAGAAGAATGGATAGAAATACTCAATTCTAGTAGTAATCTTAGCATACTTGAGCCAGCTATAGTAACTAATATAGATTTTAACAAAAATATAGAAATATTTACTAAAAATCAAAATACAGTTACTTTGCCTTGGAAACAAGTTAATTGGGCGTATAATAATTTAAATAAGTTGCCAGAAAATAACAATCAACAAGAAATAACAGCAAATAATTTGTTAAATATAGGGGATTTAATTTGGGTAACAAAAGTATCTGAAACTAGCTATAAACTAGCTCAAGAACCATCAGTACAAAGTAGTTTGGTTGCCACTGATCCGAATAATGGCAAAATTTTAGCTATGGTTGGTGGTTTTAATTTTCAAGATAGTATGTATAACAGAGCTACTCAAGCGATTAGACAGGCTGGGTCGTCTTTTAAGCCTTTTTTATATGCAGCAGCCTTAGAAAAAGGCATGACAGCAGCAACATTAATAAATGATGCTCCTATTGTTTATGAAAATTCTGAAACCTCAGAACTTTGGCGTCCTAAAAATGATAATCAAAAATTTATGGGGCCAACTAGACTTAGAGAGGGTCTTGCTTTATCTAGAAACCTAGTTTCAATTCGAATTTTACGCCAAATAGGAATTCCATATGCAATAGACTATATGGAAAATATAGGGTTTGAAAAAAATGCATTTAATAAAGATTTCTCTATGGCTTTAGGGAACACATCTATAACCCCTTTAAATATGGTTAACATGTATGCTGTTTTAGCTAATGGCGGATATACTGTAAAGCCTCAAATAATAAATCATATAGAATTACATAATACAACAGTTCAGAAATCAGATACAAGCATAAGCATAGTAACAACAGTTGATGATTACTCTATAGATAGAGTGATGGATGAAAGAGTTAATTATATTATCAATGATATTTTAAAAGATTTTTTTTATAAAACTATAAGACGTAAAACTAGAAAGATAAAAAGAACTGACTTACGAGGCAAAACAGGAACTACCAATGATTGTAAAGATGCATGGTTCATTGGATACAATGCCAGTTTATTAGCTGGGGTTTGGGTTGGCAAAGATAACAATCAATCAATGGGAACAAATGTTTACGGTGTAAATACAGCCCTACCTATATGGCTTAATTTTATGGAGCAAGCATTAAAAGATACACCAGAAAGTAAAATTAAGGTACCAGATGGCTTAACATCGCTTAAAATATCAACAAAAACAGGCAAGTCTACAAATAATAATAAAGATTCAATATTTGAAATTTTTAGAAATGAAAATGTTTCTTATTTTATTAACAGTGAAGAAACAGGAAAAAATAACACTCAGGAAAAAGAATATTCCCTTGACGATATTTTTTAAAAAAATATCTCCTCTTGCTTGAAAGTATATCTAGAGGGCAAGTATTTTTACTGAAAAGACGTATCTTCAAGTAAAAGGTGTATAAATTAGAAGTACTTAGTCTTACTAGAATTTTAGACAAATCACTCGCATATTAAATAAAACATCTTGCTTTTTTGCTAAAAGTTTTATAGTATCCTGCGAACAGTATTTTTTATAGGAGCTTATACAGGTAGCAGATGGAAATGCTAGGTTTCAAGACTAAATAAAAAGATCTAATTCTAGGCTTCTAAGCTTTTATCCTACGTTAGTATTTCTTGATTTAGTCGACACTAACACTGCCTTGGCTAAAAACTTATAATCACTTTCTGAACACTCGCATTTCTAACTGACATGTATATAAAATTATTAAAATTACTATAACTTAATAGTATCAAAATTAATTTCTAAAATTCATTTTTAATTTAAAAAATATATAAGGAAATACATAATGAACGGAACTTATCTTCTACCTGGTGCTATGCGAAATAATCCCGCTAAGATTACAGAAACGGTTAACCAAAATCTTACAAACAATGCAGAAAATAAAAATGCGGATGGAAAAACACTATCTGGAAAGCGAGTAGCACTAGCAGTTGTAGCTAATTCTGGTATTTCTGGACTAGCGACAGCGGTAGGTGTGGCTGGATCTTCTTCCGTACTAGCTGGAGTTTGTATGGGGGCTGCAGCTTTCGGTGCTGGACTAGCGGTTTTAGGAATAGCACTTTGTGCGCGTGAAGTCGTATTTGTTAAAGATGGAGAAAAGGATCTACCATGTTGCATATGTCCGCCTAAAGACAATCAATCTATAGAAATGGATTCTGGTCAACAATTAGTTTAATCGCAACAACACTAAACAAGAAAATTTAATGACTTGTTAAAATACCTTAAAATACAGATCTGTATTTTAAGGTTATATAAATTTGAATTTTATAGG
>CAKMZJ010000173.1 GCA_929200395.1 Candidatus Gorgonimonas eunicellae
AAAACCCAGTTTATGCTAAAGCTGTTTACCCTAACAAATTGCAATCTTATTGTTATTACTATAATATTTTTATTTTAATGCTTTGAACTTTATATTTGTTATGGGAGACTGCTTGTGAGTTTAACTGAATCTACGATGCTAGCTTTAAATACACAACTAAAAGATTTTACTTTACCAGATGTTATTAGTGATACGCAACTTAATTTGTTAACATTTGTAGAAGACAGGCCTGTTGTGTTGGCTTTTATATGTAATCATTGTCCTTATGTAAAACATATACTTAGTGAATTTGTTAATGTTGGTAATGAATATAGTGCTAAAGGTTTTGCTTTTATTGCTATATCTAGCAACGATGTAGTTAATTACCCAGATGATTCTCCCGATAACATGAAAATTCTAGCAGCAGGGCGGCAGTTTAAATTCCCATACTGTTATGATGCTACTCAACAAGTTGCTAAAGATTATCAGGCTAGTTGCACTCCAGATTTTTATTGCTTTAATAAACATCAGCAGTTAGTTTACCGTGGTCGTTTTGATGCTGCTACTCCAGGGAATGATTCCATGGTAGATGGCAAAGATCTTATTGCTGCTATGGATGCTGTGTTGCAAAATGCACCTGTAAACTCAAAGCAATTACCAAGCATGGGATGTAATATAAAGTGGCTATAGCAAATAATTTGGAGAATAAATATGTCAGATGAAATTATCTTTCAAGAACATATTACTGAAAGTAATTATATAATAGCGCAAATATCATTAAACAACGAACAAAGATTAAACGCTTTAAATTTAGACAACGTTAATTGTTTAATTGACAAATTAGAAGAATGGCAACATCACTCGAGTGTAAAACTTATAATAATAGATAGCAACGTTAAAAAATCTTTTTGTGCTGGTGGCGATATCCGTAAACTGTATTATTATTTGCTCGAAGAAAATATTTGCCATCCTGAAGAGTATTTTAAACGAGAGTATTATTTAAATTATCTATTACATACGCATTCAAAACCTATTGTTTGCTGGGCTAATGGTATTACCATGGGCGGTGGTTTAGGACTAATGACAGGTTGCGACTATAGAATCGTAAACGATAGCACTGTATTAGCAATGCCAGAAGTGCATATAGGGTTATATCCAGATACCGGTGCTGCATTTTTTTTAGGCAAAATACCTAAAGATATCGGCCTGTTTATTGCTATTACTGGTTGCAAGTTAAATGGAGCTGATGCCGTATATTTAGGACTTGCCGATTATTTTGTAGATGATTCATTTAAAGAGCAGTTTTTTTCGATGCTTAAACAAACAGATTGGCGAACAGAAGATGTACATCATAAAGTATTGGAGCTAGTAAGTGAATTAACTCATAATAGCGAAGGCTGGGCTCCGTATTCTAAAATTCGCAAGTATCGTGAGTTAATTTCTAATATCACTAAACAGCCATCATTAGAAGCAATACTTTCTGCGATTGAGGCACTAGAAACAAACGATTCATGGCTACTTGAAATAAAAGAAAAAGCATTATCAGCATCACCGCTATCGCAACTAATAACCTATAATTTTTTCCATGATTGTAGCAAGTTATCTTTAAGAGAAATATTGCATTGCGAAGTAGAGTTATCTACTAAATTAGTTTGGGAAGGAGATTTTTTTGAAGGTGTAAGAGCTTTATTAATCGAAAGAAACAGAAAGCCTAACTGGAAGTATAAAAATATAAAAGATATCAATTTAAATGCATATTATAATGGCATAATAGAAAGTTTTACTACTTGGGATATGCAACCTCTAGTTCAAGAAGAAGAGGTTGAGAGTTAAATATCCACCTTCAAATATCACCGCTAATTAATAGCGGTTTGAGGTTGCTAGTCTACAGTCATAGCTTCTTTTATTTCTGTTTTTATTTCTTCCGATTTAGTACCAAAAATTGCCTGTAGGTTATTACCAACAGGAATAACCGCTGTAGCACCTAAGTTGGTTATTTCGTCTTTTTTTACTAATGAAATATCATGTAATGACATTCTTAAACGAGTAATACAGGCATCTACCGAAATGATATTATCTTTTCCACCTAATGATTGAATGATTTTATTAGCAAAAGTTAAGTGGTTTTCTGGTTTGTTGCTATCTTCTGCTTGTGGCTGATTAGCTTCTGCAGTGCTAGCAGTAGGGTCTTCTCTACCTATTAATTTTAATTTAAATATCTTAATAGCGGCTACAAACGAGCAATAGTACACTGCTGCAAATAATAAGCCCCAGTATATTATCTGTACAGGTTTAGTCGCTAAGTCAAAGCAAAGCACGTAATCTATTAAGCCGTTAGAAAAAGACGTTGACATTTTAATACCAAAATAATTGGTAATCATAAAAGCACAGCCTGTAAATACAGCATGAATAAAATATAACACAGGTGCTGCAAACAAAAATATAAATTCAATTGGTTCGGTTATACCTGTTAAAAAAGAGGTAAATGCCGCAGAAAGTAATAAACCTGTAACTGCTGGTTTGTTTTCTTTATAAGCGCAGTGCAATATTGCTAAAGCAGCAGCTGGCAAACCAAACATCTTAACTAAATAACCACCAGCTAAAAATCCTGCTGTTGGGTCACCGGCGAAGAATCTAGCGATATCACCATGCACTATATTTCCAGAGCTAGTTGCAAACTCTCCCATTTGCATCTGAAAAGGCACATTCCAAATATGGTGAATTCCTAGAGGAATTAGCAGTCTTTCGGTAAATCCATAAATAAAACCCATAACAGTTGGGCTTTTATAAACAGCATAATCACTAAAAAGCTGCATTGCCATACTAACCTTGCCCCAGATTAATATCACAGGGATAGATGCAATAACAGCAGCAAAAGCAGTTGCAATAGGCACAAAGCGTTTACCAGCGAAAAATCCTAAATAAGCAGGCAATTGAATTTTATGATATTTATTATACATAGTTGCAGCTAGTATACCTGCAATAATACCACCTAAAACTCCTGTATCTATAGTGGTTATTCCTAGTATAATTTTGCTATCTAAGCCCATATTATAGGCAGAATTTAATATTCCTAAGGTCGATAGCATAACCGCATAGCCGACAATACCGGCTAATATCGCAGCTCCTGAAGAGTTATGTGCTAAGCCTAATGTTGTGCCTGCCATAAAAAGTAAAGGTATATTACCGAAGATTGCACTGCCTGAAGCATACATAATGCTATTTATAATACTAGGTATAAAAGAAAACTCGGCGTGACTAACCCCTAAAAATATGCCTGCAACTGGTAAAATCGATACCGGAAGCATTAAAGATTTACCAAGACGTTGTAAAAACGCAAAAATATCCATTTAAATTCCTTAGCTTAAGTTTATATGTTTACTCGTTAATCTATAAGTTTTAATCTCTTAAGTTAAAGAGAAGGTGTACCCCTAAGAAAGATACCCGTAGCAATTAAAAAGCTAGTTTATATAAGTTTTTATTAAAGCAGTTAATGTTAATTAAATAAAAATGCTAATACTAGGTAAGCCCGAAAAGGCTTGCCATCAGGGCTATTATTTTAAACTCAAATATCTGCTAATTTTAATAATAGCATGTTATATTGCTT
>CAKMZJ010000174.1 GCA_929200395.1 Candidatus Gorgonimonas eunicellae
TAAATTGACTAATAAAAACTCTAATTTCATATAATATTTTTTAATTAAGAAGGCTGTTTTATGTTTTGTTGTTCTTCAAGGTTTATACATCTAGTTACGAATATTTTTTTATCAACATTATTACTATTTAATGTAATTTTATCTAATATTTACGCTAATGATTTAGGGGGTACAAATAATAACAATAAATTGATAACCGCTGTTGAAAATAATGACGTCGCAACAATTAGAAAGTTGTCACAGGATCTTAATTGTAATGTTAATAGCAAAAATGAACATAGTCTTTCTGCATTAATGATCGCTGCATATCATGGAAGAATAGAAATAATAAAAGAATTAGCAGGGTTTGCAAATATCGATGTTAATTTACAGAATAAAGCAGGGTTTACGGCGTTAATGTCTGCTACGCAAGAAGGTCAAATCGGTGCAATTAAAGAGTTATCAAAAATACCCAATTTTGATGTTAATTTTCAAAATAAATATGGCGATACGGCATTAAAAATTGCCACAGTTATTGGAGATGTAGAAGTTATTAAAACATTATTAGACTTTCCTAATATAAATGTTAATTTACAAGGGAAAGAAGATAGTTTTACAGCATTGATGTATGCAACACAAGAAGGAAATATAGGTGCAATTAAAGAATTAGCTAAAATTAAAGGTGTTAACCATAAGCTAAAAAATAAATCAGGCAAAACAGCCTTAGATATAGCAAAAGACGAGAAAACACGAGAATGTTTAAAGAAAGTTTTTGATTTTTAAATTATTGCAAATAACAAATTATGCAGTAGATGAAATGATTTCAATACTTTGCTTGATGGCAAAAATATTTGGGCTGAAAAAACTCAGCCCAAATATAAGCTAACAGACTTCTAGTTTTTAAGGTTACTATCATATATGGTTTAATTACTGCACCTTATATTCCGCACCTAAATAAATGGGAGGAAGTTACATGCTATTGTCATCTGTCAATGAGGTTAACTAATGTTTTTTTTCAGGTTGTAGAAACTGTATAGTTAGATCTAATTTTTTACATTCACGCTCTATGTCTTGCTTTCTTTCTATATCAGTTATAGTTAACCATAGCTTCTGCAAATATTTTTTATAATCCTCTGCATTTTTAATCAAGAATTCTTTACTTTTAGATACATCTATGTTTTCAGAGTAAAAATCCTTGTGATATGCTGTTAATTTATTTCCTGTTATCATTGCATAAAAATTTGTTACATCAATATTTTCACCAACTACATATTTTTCAGTAAGAAAGCGGCTTATATTAATTAAAGGACGAAATGTTATATCTAAAAATTCAATACTGGAGATTTCATCAGTATAAGAATATGGCATTTCTAAATCGTATAGTGAAAACTTAAATCTATTTATTGCTTTTATATTTTTATTTAAAAAATCTATCAATTTTTTGATTTTATAAAGCTCTCTTTGTAGTTTAATCATTGCTTTCTCTTTATTCGTATCACTAAGAGATTCAAGATTATCTTTAAATTTTTCAAAAAGAGATATTTTTTCTAGAGCAAGTTCTTTTATTGCATCGCGTTTTGCTGAAAGAGCAATAGCCAATGCTTTTAGTGCATTAGCAAAACCAAGATAATTTTTTATGTCATAACTATCTAGCTGGCTAATCTTTAGTGCATGATATCCATCATGATTCTGAAAATCTACAATCCTAGGAGCTTCCATTTCATCTGCTGTTTTAGGTAATGGTAAATTAGGAAAAGGAATAGCAAAATCTCTTGATCTTATTAATGCACCATCATGTAAATCTTTAACTTTAGTAGTACCTATAACAGGATTTATGTGACATGCATCACTTTTAAAAAGAGCATTTAAGAATTCTTGACGCATAGAAATGCTAGGCAACATAGTAAAATCTTGCTCTAAATAAAAAAAGATAGATGCACCCAACTCATTAATTCGGTGACTTATGTTATTTGAATTATTTCTAATTTTAATATCAGATTTATAAATCCAAAAACCTGCTTCTATAGGCCTTTTATTTGACATTGTGTGTTTCATGCTATATGTTATATTCGAAATTTGAGTATGTATAAAGCTACCATCAGGATCTGCATTTATAAGAGAATATTTTATCTTATTCCATGAATTATCATTATTACTTCCATCTTTATTAAATAGGTTATGAAAAACAACAGGAAACTCGCTATTACCATTTTCTTGCATTAATTCTAAAACTACGGCATGTAAAGTAGCTAAGGTACTAAATTCAGATGCTGAAATATCCTGTTGTTGCAATGCTTTGAGTGCTACATATGGAAAATCTTCGTGTAAAAAGAAATCTTTTTTATTATTTTGTATTAAATTTGGATCGGAGCAAATATCTAGTAATTGAGATATATCATCTGCTGTTATTAATTTTAGTTTTTCATTAATTACTTCCATTTCTTTAGGCTTAACTCGAGCAGTTACTGAGTTAAAAGCAGTTGAATTCACATCTTTGTGGCTAGAGTTGATTTCATCTGTTGTGATAGTTCTGTTTTCTATTGGTGTATTATTTACTGCATCATTTAAAGATGTATTTATAAATTTAGATTCTTTTACTTCTGTTGTAGGATGTTCTACTTTAGTAAGATTATTATTTTCTGTTGATATTGGTGTTAACATAATACTCTATCCTTGTAAGTTGATATTATTTTTGTATTCATGTGTTTTTGTTGCAAATAGGTTAGAGACCAGCTGTAGATGTGATCATTATATATTTTCTTAAAAAATAATATAGAAAACTTCATTGTTTTTCAGTTGTGATTTCAATTTATACCTATTTTTATGCTTTATTTACACACTGTTTATTGCACTTTTTGCTATTAAATATAGCTAGTGAATACGATGGCAATCATATTAATAGATAGTTTTTTTGATAATTAGTTCATTTTTTTCATAAAAATATTTCAAATTTTTATGAAGATCTTCAAATTAAATCTTTTTAGTAGTTCCTAGAGGGCAAGGATTCTAAGCTTTTATCCTATGTTAGTATTTCTTTATGTAGTCGACATTAAACCTGTGAAATACTGCCTTAGCTCAAAACTTATAATCATTTGCTGAAAACTAGCAGTTCCATTATATATACAAGATCTTAAAAAAGCTTATCAAGCAATAAATAAAAATTTAGCAGAATGTGCACTTGATAGTTTAGAAAATCAACCAAAATAAAAGGTAGGTTTCCTAATAAAATAGCATGTTTAAATTATTATTATGCTGTGATCTTTAATATATCTAAAAATAGACTATGGCAATTCAAAATTGGGGTATTGCATTATCACAATTAGCAAGCTATTTTGAAGATTGCTTAGATGCTTATTTAAGCATCTAAATGTACCCATGACACGGAATTTGAGATACATTCCAAGAGTCTGTTTGTGCGTTATACGCACAGACTTCATGGGGTTGAAGCTGTGGTAATTTTTGTATAATTTTAAACTTTTTAGATAGAGGCATCTTAACTTCATCAAAAGGTGTATGATAAGTTCCATTGTCATAATAAATAGAAATCTTCTTGCAAAATAATTGTAGGCTTGTATTTGTTTTTAT
>CAKMZJ010000175.1 GCA_929200395.1 Candidatus Gorgonimonas eunicellae
TAATAAACAAAATAGTTTGTTACAGTTTAGAATTTGATGATTGTTTATTTCATTGCTGTTTTCTGTTAATTGTTCTGTATTTTGGACTTTATTTAATATCTCTAGAAAAGAATATCCGTACTTAATAACTATAAAATCAGTGGCAGGTGCGTTTTCCCAAGACATGCTATATTTATTTAAATCACAACTTTTATTATAACTTTCATGTTCTAACAGATAATTTATTGTGTTATTAAAACTATATGTTTTTTGAATCGATTTTTTTTCTTTTAAGTTATAATCTTTAAGATGTTTTCTAGCGTTATTATGTTTGATATTTTCTGCTAATAATGGGGTGTCATTAATAGTATATTCTAAATTGTTTTGTTCTGTTTCTATAGCAAAAGAATTTTTACTACATAGTAAGCAGCTTAAAGCCACCGTGAGTATAATATTTGTTTTTTTATGTGTCATCACTTGTTCTCGTTATTTTATTTTTGTAGTTTTATAAAAACTACCTATTCGAAGAAGAGGTAATTTTTAGGAGATACAAATACAATAAAAATTTTTAGATTTATGAATTATCAAACTTTCTATAAGTTAGCAGTAATTAACTGCTATATTACCACATGTAGTTCTCAATTTTAAAGATGATGTTTCTTTTAGATTAGAGCTAGGTTGTCCTGTTTGTTTGTTAGAACCACAACTAACATAACATTCACTTATAGTAACATAATTCCTATCTATATTGAGACATATATTACCATTAATAGCGCTAATTTTCCCCCCAAAGCTAATTTTATAGTCTTTAGTGGTTTGTATATTTCCATTAGTAGCATATATATCCAATAAAAGATTACTAGTTTTATTAATCTTAGGAAGTTTTAAAGAAATATTATCGTCATTTTTAATTTCTAAAACTTTACTTTGTAATTCTGGTTTATTACTACACTTAATAATTAATTTATCATTTGATTCATTTTGACTAATTTTTATATTACTATTACAACTTGTTACTTTTAATTTAGATATATCTTTAAGATCATAAAAAAAAATATTTTTAGGCTGGCAATCTGTTGTGAAATTATCAGTTGTAAGTATTGTTAAGCCACTAGGATTTGCAACCCTGTTACCATTTATTGTAATAATATTGTTACTACCCATAGTTATGATGCCTGTATTACGACCACCAAAAGTAACATTGAATTTAGGTGTTCTAATAGTTGGGCTTACTTCTGGGTTAGTATTAAAATTTACACTGCTCACATTAAATACCTTATTGTTTAGTCTTTTGTTTTAAATTGGTGTTTTTTAGCTAAATAAAATTATACCTGCTTTGCATATTTTTTTGTTTTTAATAACTCTGAAATCTAAGACTTTTATATGCCATGTGTATAGTATTAGTTTTTATAAGGGCTATGATTCATTATCTTTTCAAGAAGCTGATTAATATTATAACACATAAAATAATTAAATGTTAAGTTACAAACGATAAAACTAAATTGAAGGTTATAGTGAGGGGATATTTATAAATAGGTGTCATTTATTTAAGTTATTGACTTAGTTAATTGTTGTATCTATTGAAAAGATATTTTCAGTGTATTTGTACACCTTCTATCTGAAAAGACGTATCTTTAGGTAAAAGGTGTATATTTAAGCATCCAAATTTCTTTATGAAATTTATTTGTTAGCACTAGCTAATTCATCAGTTAAAATATGGGCTGCTTCCATTAAAATACTTCTGCTAGCTTCTGTTTCAAAGTCATACAGTTCATTTGCTTCTTTCAAGCTTGTTACTATAGGTCTATTGGTGTTTTGCAATAATTGATTTACTATAGATAATTCTTCTGTATCTCTTTGCTGTTTTTGTTGCTGCATTAAATCTTTATTTAACGGTATGTGTAAAGTATCAGGGATTGACTGTTTAAATTCATTTATTTGTTCTATATATGTAAAAATAGGGTTTTCTTTTTTCCTTGAGTAACTTTGATCGTTTAATTCATCTAATAAATCTACTGGGCTATTTTCTACAGCAAATGGTTCTTCTGATACTATAATATCATCAAATTTTTTACTATGAGGTATTAAAGCTTCGTTTCTATCTTTAGAACTTTTAAGATTAGGAATAAAAACATCTGGTGTTATTCCTATAGCGTTGTAGGATTTACCCATAGCATTATGATATGTATATAATACTCTAGTTAAAGTGCCGCAACCTACATTTACTGAGTTTATTGTCACTCCTTTACCAAAAGTTTGTTCCCCTATCACTAAACCTCTTTGAGAGTCCTGCATAGCATTAACAAAAAATTCACTAGCAGATGCGGAGTCGTTATTAACTAAACATATAATAGGTTTACTATATTTGGTTTTACTTTTATGTCTATTAAAAGTTAAAGTTGATTCTAATTTATTTTCTCCTATACAATCTGCACAATAGTTACAATCTTGTTCTAAAAAAATAGAAATTAATTTTTTTAACTCATTTACTGAGCCACCTGGGTTATCACGTAAATCGATAATTAAACCATCGGAGGCTTCTGAAAAATCAAGGTTGTTAATTATTGATGTTACGTCGTCTGATACACCACTAAGTTTATCTTTTGCTATTGTAGCATGATAAAAGCTAGGTACTTTAATTACACCAATTTTATATTTTGTATTGGAGTGTTCATGTAATATTTCTATCATTTCGCTTGATACTCTGTCTTCAGCAAGAGCTACTTTCTCTAATGCTAACTCACAGATAAAAGTTTTATCTGGTTCTAAGATATCTGCTATAACTTCAAGTTTTACAGATTTACAACCTCGTAGATATGCATCGTCTAAGCCTAACTCGTGCATCTTAGTGGTATCATTAAAATGCTTACTATTATCAAAGGCTAAAGATTTTATTACTTGGTTTTCTTTTAAATGTTCACTTTTAGCAGCTAGCGAACCATTATATATTTTAGTTATTTGAAAACCATAGCGGTGTTTTTTAGTTTGCATTCCAGCACCGAGCTTTGTAGCATGTATGAGTTCCTTATAACCCTTATATGATTTTGGCGAGCTATACCCTGCACGATACTCTAATTTAACCATAGAATTCATAAGGTATTCAAAAGCATCATCAGCTTGATATGCTGCGATCTTTAAAACTTCCTTTTTATACTTCTCTGTTAGTTTATTTACTATCTCTGGATTATCATAACCATCTAATTGCAGGAGCATAATATCTTTATATAGATAATTAAGCCAATACTCTGCTTGTTCTGAGTTTTCAAGCCATGGAGCTTCTTTTCTATCGAAATCTATTATTTCATTAGTTGTAAGTTTATTATTATCAATACCTTTTTCAAGTTCTAATAATAGAAACGCTATTTTATGTAACTTACGATCCATGACCCTACAAAACATTTCAAATCCTAATTCTAATTTGCCAGTTTGTATATAATTTAAAAAATTATCTTCATGTTGTTGAAAATATTCAATATCATTTTTGGTAAAATGCAATCTATTAGGATCTAATGTATTTATGTAGTTCAAAAAAACAGCTTTAGAATTTATTCTGGGATTCAAAAAAGTAAC
>CAKMZJ010000176.1 GCA_929200395.1 Candidatus Gorgonimonas eunicellae
CGCATTTCCAACTGCCACGTGTATATAGTTAATATTTGCCTTTATTTAAATCTATTCCTTCAAATAGAAGGAGTATTAACATTTTTAACATATAAAAATTATATTTAATTTATGATAACACTATCTGATGCTAAATTATCTCGCTCTGGTAAAGTATTAATCGAGAATATATCACTAACTCTAGAAGCCAATAAAAGATACGGACTAGTTGGTCGCAATGGTTCAGGAAAAACAAGTTTTTTATCTGTACTATTGGGTAAAACTACTTTAGATAGCGGTGAAATTACAATCCAAAAATCCTATAAAATATCCTGCATGGAGCAAGAAATTTATGATTTAAATAAAACCGCATTAGATTACGTACTCGATGGCGACACTTGCTTCAGAGAAACACAACAAGCTATAACTCAAGCAGAAGCAAGTAATGAACAGAATAAATTAGCTGAGTTGCACGAATATTTTAATACTATAGGCGGATATACTGCAGAAGCAAAAGCACAATCATTACTATATGGATTAGGATTTTCTAGCCAGGATTCTCAAAAACTAGTAAGTAGCTTTTCTGGTGGTTGGCGTATGCGGCTTAATTTAGCTAAGACTCTTATGTCACCGGCTGAAATTATCTTATTAGATGAACCAACTAACCATTTAGATTTAGCTGCAATTTTGTGGTTGCAAAATTATTTAATAAATTTTTCAGGTATGCTAGTGATTATTTCTCATGATCGTGAATTCCTTGATGCTACTACAACTCATACTATACATATAGATTTGTGTAAAATAAATTTATATTCTGGAAATTATTCGCAATTTGAAAAATATCTAGCTGATAAAATTATCACTGATCAATCCACTTTTGTTAAGCAACAAAAAAAACGTAAACAATTACAAACCTTTGTTGATCGTTTCGGAGCGAAGGCATCTAAAGCTAAACAAGCACAGAGTAAAGCTAAAGCATTAGCAAAATTAGATATGCAAGCACCTGTCTATTCTAACAGCAAATTATCTTTTACCTTTGAAGCTGCTAATGTTCCACGAGGGCCTTTAATAAATTTAGACAAACTCCATGTAGGGTACTCTAAAGAAAACATAGTATTAACAGCAGATATTAATATACTAGCAAATTCTAGAATAGGCTTATTAGGCAATAATGGTTCTGGAAAAACTACATTGTTACGCACTATAGTAGGGGATCTAGCCCCAATATCTGGAAGCTTAGAGTATTCTGCTAATATTAAGATAGGCTATTTTTCTCAACATCAATTAGAAATTTTAGATCAACAACTTACTCCATTAGAACAAATGCAAACTCTAAACCCTGATGTACGTGAGCAAGATTTAAGAAATTTTTTAGGTGGCTTTGGTTTTTGTCATGAATATTTACAAAAGAAAATAAAATTATTTTCAGGTGGTGAAAAATCTAAGTTAGCATTAGCTATTATTTGTTGGCAAAAACCTAATTTATTAATTCTTGATGAACCAACTAACCACCTAGACTTCGATGTCAGGTTTGCCCTTATTAAAGCCCTAGAAAATTATAATGGTGGATTAATCTTAGTATCTCATGATCGTAATATTTTACGTAGCACAGTAGATGAGTTTTATCTAATTGAAAACAACCAGCTTAATCTATTTGATGGCGATTTAAATGATTATGAACAACAAATACTTAAAAAAATAACTACATCCAAAAATACAGAGTCAGCAAATAAACTAGACAATAAAGCAGAAAAAAGAAAGCATGCCGCAACTTTAAGAGAAGCTATCAAGCCACTTAAAAACAAAGTTATATCGCTAGAAAATAAAATTGATAAATTACATAACCAAATAACAATTAATGATAAAATTTTAGCAGACAGCCAACTCTATGATAACACAGAAGGAATGGAAAAAATTAAACAAACCATTGTTGAGCAATCCAAACTAAAAAAACAACTCGATGAAGCTGAAGAACTTTGGCTTACTGAAAAAGAAAAATTAGAAAACTTAACACTTAAATAACATTTTCCTCTACACTCAACTAATATATATCTTGTAATAGTCGCTCATATTATAACTAGATTTCTATTGTACCTAATAAAATATATTTATCAGGGTAATAATTTATGGATATAAATGAAAGTAGCAGCAAAAACGGTCGTAAAATAGCAGCAGTTGAGTGGAACGGTGTTAATAAACAGGGGAATAAAGTATCAGGTGTAATAAAAAACATCTCTATTAAAAAGGCTAGAACGCAGTTAACTCAGAGAGGTGTGACTAAAATAAAAATAAAAGAAAAGCAATCATCTGTACTTAACTTTTCTTTTCAGTCAATAAATAAGGGGGATATAGCAGGCTTTACCCGTCAAATAGCTACCATGATTAAAGCGGGACTTCCTATTATACAGGCATTCGAAATAATAGAAAAAGGCATAGAGAAAGAAGTTTTCAAAGAGTTAATTACAAATGTAAAAACGGATATCCAACAAGGAATGTCACTTACAGAAGCATTTAGTCAACACCCTAAATATTTTGATGAACTATATTGTAGTTTAGTTGCAGCAGGTGAAAAATCTGGTGCATTAGATATTCTGCTAGATAGAATCGCTACATTCATAGAAAAAAGTGAAGATATAAAAAATAAAGTAAAAAAGGCAATGTACTATCCTGTAGCAGTAATGACAATTTCATTGATAGTTACATCTATTTTACTACTTAAAGTTGTACCTCAATTTGAATCAGTTTTTCAAGGATTTGGCGCTGAATTACCTGCATTTACTCAAATAATCATTAAATTATCAGACTTTATGCAAGAATCTTTCTTTCATTTAGTAGCATCTACAGCTATAGGAATTTATTTATTCAATAGAGCAATTGATAAATCATCAAAACTAAAAATGATAATAGATTCCTTAAAACTTAAATTACCAATTATTGGCAAAGTTGTACAAAAAGCGATTATTGCAAGATTCAGTAGAACGCTTTCTACTACATTTGCTGCTGGTGTTCCTTTAGTAAAGGCACTACAATTTACAGCTGGAGCATCTGGCAACCAAAAATATATACAGGCTATTTTAAAAATAAAAGAACAAGTAGAATCTGGAACTTCTTTTACTAATGCTATTGAAGAAACAGGGTTGTTTCCTATATTAAGTGTACAAATGATATCCGCTGGAGAGTCCTCAGGGATGCTTCCTGAAATGTTAGATAAATTCGCTAAAATTTATGAAACTGAAGTTGATGATATTGTAGGTGGGTTATCATCTTTAATAGAACCTATAGTAATTTCGATACTTGGATTATTAGTAGGTGGCTTAATAATTGCAATGTATCTGCCTATCTTCCAATTGGGTTCATTAGTTTAAAGTATATCTTTTATCAGTATTATTCCCTTAGGAAGGAGAGGAGTATTTTACTTATAAGGGAATTTTAATCTTTTAAATATATCTAAAGGTAATAAATATACACGTGGCAGTTGGAAATGCGGGTTTTCAGCAAGTGATTATAAGTTTTTA
>CAKMZJ010000177.1 GCA_929200395.1 Candidatus Gorgonimonas eunicellae
GGTTTAGTGTCGACTAAATCAAGAAATACTAACGCAGGATAAAAGCTTAGAAACCCTTGCCCTTTGGGGGCTAAATAAAACTTATTAGCTAGATGCTCGCTTTTTTATCGCTAATAGCCTTATTTAACCAATCGTTAGTTTCATAATTGCAACCTTCTGAAACTCTCTCTAAAAATGTATGATCACTAAAAATTTTGTAAAAAATATCTCTAGGCATATTTTTTATAAATGCAGATACAATATCAAATTTTTTATTTTTTAGAGCCTCATATAAAATTATTTGTATCTTACATATTGATGCTTTTGTAAAGTCTTCAATAATATCTATATGTTCGTTTACAAAATAAGAAATAATATCCCATTTATCTTCTTCTGCCCATAATACACACACACATATAAGTTTACGAGACAATATATAATTGTTACAAAGACCACCTATTTTTTGTAATACAAAATCTAATTGTGATGTATTCTTAATTTTATCAAGCATATAAATTAATTTCTCTGCCGAATAGTCTTCTGAAACTGATACTCCCTTAAACAAATTATATATATATTCTGCTGTTTCAAAATTATTATACTCTATTGCTTTTTCTAAAGCAGAAAAATAATATTTGCTATTTTCTTGTTTTCTTACACATTTATACTTCATAAGTAATGTAGCTTCATCCTCAAACAAAATAGAATACATATTGAAAAAGTCATATACCATAAAATACATTTTTGTTAAAAATGAAACTTCTTTGTACTTCTGTTTTTCAATTAAAACTTTACAAATAGCAGTATTACCGTATTTAGCAGCTATTGTTAACGGTGTACCTAAAACATCTAAATTATTTTTATAATTATCAAAGCTACAATTTCGTTCGGAAATTACGTTTACTACCCATTTATAAATATTGATATTTTTTTCTTTCTTAAGCATACACCTAAGATAGTTAGCTGCTAGTTGCTGATCATTAGCACTACAAAGTTTTAAAAAATCTAATACTGATGGTATGCCTGTTTTCATCCTAGAAAAAACTTCTACTTCTTTTAACTTATCAATTTGATAATTTTGTATATTAGAGAAACTATGGTTAATTGGATCATTATCACAGTTATATAATTTTGGTACAGTTACCTGAGTTGCTTTTTGAGTGAAAGAACTCGTTGAAGCTGTCATTTCTGATGAATTAGTTACTTTTTGGCTATTTATTATGTTATTTATCATTATATTTATACTTTGGTTTGTTAAAATTTTATTTGTTATGAAATCATTTATCTGCCATCTTATTATGGTCTTGTATCGTTGTTTTTAATAGATACTTACTAGTATTTAATATTTAAAATAAGAGTCTAGCAGATATTTTTTAAAGTTGTTATATAAATACTTCGTACAGTTTATAGTATATTTATTGTGTTTGATATATGCCCCAAAATTATGTCATATAATCTAACAACAACATGTTATTAATTCCATATTTGAGATATTACAATCAGCTTTAGAAAAAATAATTTTATTAATATTACAAAACTACATTTTAGATTTAATATATAGAATAGAAAAACTCTTATTAATTTTTTAATTAAAGTAAATTTAGTAAATACAGAGAAAAAACAGCTAAAACTTACCCTTATAGGACAATTTTTTATTACAATAATTAATAGATGCTTACTTTTAAGATATTCCTGAAATATAATACTTAACAACTCGCAGTATTGTTTATACAACTATACACGTGGCAGTAATAAATTTAAGCAGTGCTACCACAAAATATAAAACACTATTTATCTTGTAATTAACCTAAATCATTAGCAAGAAAATTTATCTTATCACTAATTTTTATATAATCTAGCATTTTTTGATTGCCTTTTAATTTCCATTTATCAACAGCCTCTCTTGCTATATCATTAATACAATTTATGAATAATTTATCACCCTCTGCAGCAGATATTAATTTTGTATATAAAAACATAAATGCTTCAGGATTTTTAGTACATATTAGTGTTTCTCTAAAAAATACTATAAATAAATCACAATTAGGGTTTATTATATTCGCAAAATTCATATATATATATTCTGCCATGATGGTATTATTTGCCATTATTGCGGCTTTAAATGAATCCACTATATCTCGATTTACGTCATGATTCATACATAAAAATCTTTTTTGTAATTTATGCGAGATATTTTTCGGTAATAAGTATTGTATTATCAACTTAAACATTGGAATATTATCGTAGATTGCAGATATAACTAATGGATACTTTGTTGTATTTATTGATATTTCTAAGCTATTAAATTCTAAGCTTACCCATTCAGTTAACCATGAAAAACTCTGACTATAACTTTCATTTTCAAGCATTTTCGCTAACGTATCTGCTGCATATCGCTTATTTTCTTCTTTACAAAGCATATAAAATTTATGATTGAATGTATCTTCTATTAGATTTTTTTTCGATATGTTATCAGGTATCACTTCTTGTTTTGGTAAATAATTATCCTGCTCTAATATTTTAAGTGATGAGCCATTAAACTCGTTAGATGCACTTTTTTTTAGTGATACAGGGGTTATCACCCCTAAGTTATTATTATTTATTTGACTTGTTTGCATAATCATATTCTCATTATTGTTTATATTTAGGTGTATATATTACCAAAAAAATATCATTATATATAGCAATTTTTGGTTAATAGTTTACATATACTTCTGACAGTTTATGGCATATTTATTATATACATAAAATTATGTCATCTAATCTAATCACAACCTATTATTAATGGCTATGATTTAGATATTAAAATTAACTTTAGAGAAAATAAAAGGCATAAACAAACAGCACAAAAAAAATTATTTTAATTTTAATAAAGATAATTATCATATAGCAAGGAAAAACTACAAAACTAAGATGATTCTAATAATTACAAGCAAAAAAAAACCGTATCCTTAAAAAGGCGGGTACGGTTATAAAGATTAACTTCGATATTTTATCATCTTCTTTGTTATTTCGCTACTCTCAATCAGTCACATACTTGGTGTATGCTCCTTCATTCGCTTAGCTCATGCCTCGAATATAATAAAATCTCTTCGTTAAAATGATACTGTTAAATATTTCGTAAATATAATAAAAACTATCTTTTACCAAATTACAAGCAAAAAAAACCGTATCCTCAAAAAGGCGGGTACGGTTATAAAAATTAACTTCGATATTTTGCTTTCTTCTTTGTTGCTACGCTCGATCAATCAGTCACATACTTGGTGTATGCTCCTTCATTCGCTTAGCTCATGCCTCGAATATAATAAAATCTCTTCGTTAAAATGATACTGTTAAATATTTCGTAAATATAATAAAAACTATCTTTTACCAAATTACAAGCAAAAAAAAACCGTATCCCAAAAAAGGCGGGTACGGTTA
>CAKMZJ010000178.1 GCA_929200395.1 Candidatus Gorgonimonas eunicellae
AAGACATGCCTTGTGTTCATTTAGAAAATTTAACCGTCCAGTGGGGCATCCTATATTTTTTATTTTTTCACACCAATAAATACCAAAAGATAATACTTCAGCATTAGCATCTTGAATAGCTTCATCCATTATATCTATAATTCCAGAGCATGCCTTGGATATAACATCCATATCCTCTTGGGTATTGATGTTTATCAATTCATCTTTAGTGGAATATTTACCTAAATAATGTTGTCTTATCATATCAGGTTGTTTATAAAATATTACTAATTTATAAAATTCTTGAGTAGTTATTTTTCTTAATTGATGTAATTTAAAATCTGTGGTACTAAATATTCTAGGGATGTGAAACTCTGGAGTAAAAATAACATTTAAAAATTCATTTAATTCAGCTAATGAGCTATCTTGATAAATAAATTTATCTAGTTTGTTGCATGCGGTTTTTCTAATAATATTGATAGCATGATAAGCAATTCCTAAACGCATATCTTGTTCAGTAAAAATAGGAACATCGTTCTCTCCTAAAGAACCATGAATTTTTTTATAGATGGCTTTTTTTAACCCTGGATAACTTTTACAAAAACAACATCTTATATAACTATTAATAATTTTATTATAGTAGTGATCTGTGAGTGTAAAGTAACCTAAAGTTTTATTTTTGTGATAAGTTAAATATGCTTTATAACCGTAATCGGTATTATCACCTATTTGGCTATATTGTGGTTTGATAGCTAAATCTGCACCAGCAAAATTTACAGAACAAAACACAAAATCATTATTACTTAGTGCTTTAATATCTTCTTCTTTAGTTAAACCTTTGCATAGTACCCCAGATTTATTTAAGCAGCGATTAGACTTAATAGCTAATGTAGGTTTTTGTGCACTATTTAGATGATCTAAATCATATGAAGTTTGATGTCTTAAAGTAAAATATGGTAAGTTGATTATCCTTTGCACAAAAGCTTGTTCTTGATCACTTAATTCCCCTAGATAATTTTTTATTTCGTTAATTGATTTATCAGATAATTTTTGTGCAATTGTTAAATAATCTATTAGTGCTTTTGGCTCCGATGATATTTCTTTATATTGTTTAAAGTACTCACCATTATCAAACATATGCTTATAAGCTTTAGCTGCAAGAAATTTTCTAAAAAAAAGTTGTATTTTTCTAGCGGCTAAATTTTTTTGTGGCTGATCTGTATTTGAGTTGTTTTCTAACAAACATGATATATTTGTAGCGGTTTTATTTAAAGAATTTACCCTGTAACCTATAGATGTACTCCCTAGTTGATTATGCTGTGGAAGTGTTTCTGATGTTGGTATTAATGTCCTACATGATTGCATGCTATTTAAATTCTCTTTTTAAAATAAAAAAAATTATTCTCTACATTAGGTTGTGTAGTAGAGAAAATAGAGTATACGCACTTTAATAAAAATAAAAACGCAAATGTTTTTCCTGTGGAGTTTATTATGTATTCAATATAAATTAATTTTTTACAAATAATTATTTTGTATTTTTATTGCGTAATTTGATAGATTATATTCAAAATAAGGATTTTAGATTGTAATCTATAATAATAGCTTTTTGTAAACCTAAACCCAGTATTTGAAACTGTAATATATAGATATTTATATTTTTAGAAAGTTCGTTTATGTGCGTAATTTGAGTATAGAATAAAAAATGAATAGAAATAGGATTAATTACCACGATGATTACTTGATTTGTTCTTTTGGAAAAACCATAGCTAAAGGCATATCTGAATTCTTAAATGGCATATAAGTCATGATGATTTTAGTCACATATCGCCACGAATATTATAGCCAACTTTACACAATATAGCATTGATTTCGTTTACTGTAGTACCTTTTAAATAACTTTTATGTCCTTTACTAATAAGGGTGTTTTTTAATATTAAATTTAGTGATTAGCTATGAAAAATGTTAAGTTACTATACACAACTATAAAATTAGCAGATAAACTGTATTTATTTATAATATGTTATCCTAAATATATAAAATTCCTTCAAACACTTAAATGCGTGCAAGGCTATAAGATTTTATTAAAAAACTAACTATACTTTTTAATATTTGGCTATTGTTGTTATTAAGCAAAAGTAGCTGTAATTTTATTTTATATTTTTTGATATCATCAATTTTTTCTTAACTAAAAATTGCTGATGTAAGGTTATAAATAATGAAAAATAACTCTATTATAATATCAATAAAATTTATTTTTATTATTATTTGTTTAAATTTACAGTCATACCATAGCTATGGTTCGGAATTAGAAAACAATTATAACTGGCAAATATATAGAAATAATTATATGATTGCCCATGGGGTTTTAAACGTCAACTATCAATTATTTAAAAATACAATAAATGGCATATTTGATACTAATGATGAATATACAGCTTTTCATCAATTGTTATACTCAGGTTTAGATGATAAATTAGCTGTAATATTTCAAGAGTACTTGAAATTTACTATAACCGTAAATTTTAAAGAGAAAATAATACAAAATATCGATGATAACATATTGCACACATTTTTGAATTATAAAACATGCATATATAGCACATTAAAGTTAATAGGTTATCCAGTACATAATTGCAGTTATCCAAAATTTATCAGAGGAAAAAATAAATTTTTATGCTGTTGTAAATGCTGTTGTTGCAATAATATAGAATTAAATATTAATCAAGCAGAAGAGTGCTTAGAAAATGCTATAATAGCAAGAAGAATTAATTCAGGGGCTAATATAAATAGCTATTTAAATATTACATATACAGACGAGAACGGTAATCAATCACAAGCTAGTAAAAAATTAAACAATAAAAAATCTGCTATTATTAATATTTTTGCTTGTAATGAAGACGCTATAGATTTGCTAAAAAAAATTTTCAATAGCCAGATACAACTAAAACAGAGCTTAGTTATTATACCGTTTGATAAGTATCCCCAAATATATCAAATATATTTAGAAAAATATCTAGAAGCTAGGCAAATTAGTGATAACCTTGAAGTCACCCATAAAATTGTATTCATAGACTTTTATAATTTTAAAAGAAAAGTAAAATTATACCTAAATAGTAGTAGGGGAAATATATTGCTATTATCATGCCAATATACAACAAAAAGTGATTTTTTGTTACAAATACAACTATTACAGCATAGTGCTGTAGCGCAGATAGCCCCACCAGCATATGAAGATGTAAAATAGGGTGTTTTTGTTAATAAATCTGTGTTAGTTGTCATATATTTTACCTCATAAAGAGTTAAAATAGCTTCATCCTCAAAAATTGAAGCTATGCTTTTACTAAAATATATTTTAAAGCTTCTTTTATTTTGTGATATACGGGTGTTTTACAAAACAACGACGGTGTGGAGTTTTA
>CAKMZJ010000179.1 GCA_929200395.1 Candidatus Gorgonimonas eunicellae
CAATAGGTATGCAGTTTCAGCAAGGTGCTAATGCAATGAAAGAACAAATGGTTGCTGGAGCCAATGATTTTAAAACCTCTGTTGCTGCTACTAATGAAGAAATAAAAAACGTATCTAAAGAAATTAAAGATCAAGTTGCAAATGTTGGTGAAAAATTCCTTGAGGGTAGTAATGAAATGAAGCAACAAATGATTGCTGGAGCCAATGATTTTAAAACCTCTGTTGCTACTACTAATGAAGAAATAAAAAACGTATCTAAAGAAATTAAAGATCAAGTTGCAAATGTTGGTGAAAAATTCCGCGATGGCACTAACGAAATGAAGCAAGCAATGAGTAATAGTGCTAATGAATTTAAAACAGCAACTAGAGAATTTAATCAATCTATAGCGGATATGGCTACTGAAGTAGTAGATAAATCAAATAAAATTGCTAACACATTGAAAAATAGTATCAATGATACCACTCGTAATGCACAAACAATACTCAATAAAATAGATGAATATACGCAAAAATTTAATATAGAGTTACAACAAAATTTAAACAAAGTAATGGATTCTATCCGTAGTAATACAGAGATCACATTAGGTGGTGTTCAACATCAAATTAAGCAAGCTGTTGAAAATGCAGGTAATAAGGTTAATGAAACAGTATCGCTATTAGATAGGTCATTACAACAAGAGCTAAATCGTGCTCTTGGAGACTTAGGCAGACATTTAGGGCGTATAGCTGCAAAAATAGTTGAAGAGTATGAAAAAATGCAATCTTCTTATAAAAATAATAACAAATACTAGTAGGATATAATAATGAAAAAATTTATTAGACAATCTGCTAGTAGCAACCATCAAGATAGCGAACACTGGATGAGTGTTTCAGACCTGATGTCTGGGTTAATGATGGTATTTTTGTTTATTTCTATTGCGATGATGCGTTCGGCATTTATTGAACGTGATAAAATTAAAGAGGTTGCTGTTGCTTATCAAGAAAAGCAAGTGGCTATTTATGAGCAGTTAATGCTTGAATTTAAAGATGATTTAGTTCGTTGGGATGCAGATATAGATAAACAATCTTTAGCATTTCGATTTAATTCTCCAGATATTTTATTTGCAACTGGAGAAGCAACTCTTACCCCTACGTTTCAATCAATTTTACAAGAGTTTTTTCCTAGGTTTCTTAAAGCGCTTAATCAATTTCAGAATGATATTGAAGAAATAAAAATTGAAGGTCATACTAGCTCTCAATGGGAAGGTGCAACTAAAGATATAGCTTATTTTAAAAACATGGATTTATCGCAAGCAAGAACTAATTCAGTATTAAAATATGTTTATAGTATCGAAAAAGATAAAATTACTCGAGAGTGGATTAGAAATAATATAGCAGCGGTAGGTTATTCTTCATCTAGGCTAGTTTTTACAGACAAGGGCAGTGAAGATAGCAAGCGTTCACGTCGAGTTACTTTTAGAGTATTAACAAATGCTGAAACCCAAATAAGAAAAATTTTAGGGGATTAATCAACAATGAAGCTTAGTTTTGATTTTAGTGAATTAAAAATAATTGCCGAGAAAATAGGTGCTGATGCAAGTGATTTTCAGTTAGATGATGTCATCAAACCTTTTGAGCCTATAGAGATTAAATTAGCAACTACTGGTATAGAGGTAGATTTTGATGAAATTGAATTAATTGGTGGTGTTTTTGCTTACAAGGGTCATCATGTAGTTTTATATATCGCTGATCATTCTTATAATATGGCAGAAGCTATAGAAAATAAATCTAGAAGAAATAAATTCCATATTACCGATTGTTGTACTTTGCAAAGAAAGAAAGGTAATAATACATTTGAAAGATATGTGGCAACCAATAAGTTAGATGGCCTTTTTAGAATACATGGTGATGAAAATAAAGAAGAGCTAGAAGTAGAGCTTGATGTTTGTATGAATTGTTTAAAGCAAACTAATTATAAAGATGCATCGGATTCGCAGCGACAGAGAAAACAAGTAAAACAAGAGTTTAATATGCAAGAGTTCTTTGCTCAGTACCAATCATCTTTTGCTAAAATGCCAAGTGGGATGGGTGCTGACCCTAATAAAACTAATTATACAAAAGATTGGGATCAAATATCAAGAGAATATAAAAAGTCGAAAAATTATTGTTGTGAAGATTGCGGGGTAAATTTATTAAATTATTCTCAATTATTACAGGTGCACCATAAAGATAGCCTGAAAGGAAACAATGATATAAATAATTTACAAGCTCTTTGTATGTTGTGTCATGCTAAAAGACATGGTCATATGCGTGTGTCTTTTAAGGAAAAAAATAAAATTGAAGTATTAAGAAAACAGTAAGGTTTGTAGTATGCCTTGTATTTTATAGTAGGGTAGAGGGTGTTCACAAATCCGTGACTGTAATAGTTTAAACTTAACCTCACATTTCTACTTGAAATTATATAAGTAATCTTGTAAATATAGAAGTTGGATATAAATATAATATAACAGGATTACATTATGTTGAATTCAACAAACAATATAATAAAACATAAATTAGGATTGTTAAATCTAGCTGAGGAACTTGGAAATATATCCAAAGCTTGTAAAATATACGGTTTTTCAAGAGATATATTTTATCGTTACAAGGAAGCCTTAAATCAGAGTGGAACTGAAGCTCTATTAAATGCTAATAGAAAAGTTCCAGACATAAAAAACCGTGTTGATCCAGAAATAGAAAAAACTATTATTGATCATGCTATAGAATATCCTGCTTATGGTCAAGTAAGAACAAGTAATGAATTACGTAAACAAGGAATATTTGTTTCTGCAAGCGGTGTAAGGTCTATTTGGTTAAGAAACAGCTTAGAAAATTTTAAAAAATGTTTAAAAGCTTTAGAAAAAAAAGTTAACAAAGAAGGAATTATTTTATCTGAAAGCCAGATTGTAGCTCTTGAGCGAAAAAAAGAAGAAAATGAGATATATGGTGAAATTGAAACATCTCACCCTGGTTACCTAGGATCTCAAGATACGTTTTATGTAGGTCATTTAAAAGGCGTAGGAAGGGTATACCAGCAAACATTTGTGGATAGCTATAGCAAAGTAGCATTTTGCAAACTCTATACAACAAAAACACCCATTACAGCAGCAGATACCTTAAATGATGATACCATTTTTTAGTTTTCATGAATTACCCGTATTACGTATTCTAACGGATAGGGGTGCAGAGTACTGTGGCAGGGCTGATCATCATGATTATCAGCTATATTTGGCTATTAATGAAATAGAGCATACAAAAACTAAAGCTAGATCCCCACAAACTAATGGTATTTGTGAACATTTTCATAAAACTATTTTGCAAGAATTTTATCAAATAACTTTTAGAAAGAAAATATATGAGAAAATAGAGGACTTACA
>CAKMZJ010000180.1 GCA_929200395.1 Candidatus Gorgonimonas eunicellae
ATAAACATGGCAGTTAGAAATGCTGGCTTTCAACAAATGTTTGCATACTTCAAAATATCACTTTAAAAAACTTAACGTACACCTTTTATCCTCCTTAAATACAGCTAAGAATTTAGACAACAATTCTCCTATAAATTAAACATTTTATTAGCTTTAAAATTTAGTTCTTTAAGGAAAACTGGACATATGATTACTGATTTTATGTTAATTTTTTAAAGCTTTAAATATATAGCATACCATTTTATTTGATCAAGATAGCTAACTTTTTTAGGAAGAATAATCTTTATACATTGATATTTCCTATAAAAAGCGATAGTTGCTAATCCTGTAGGATGCACACAAAAAGTATAACTTTTATTATCAACGTAGTTTACAACATCATCACCATTTATACCGCGACAATAATAGTGATCACATTGCCAATAATACTTAGTATTTTTATGCTTTATAACTTTCCCTTGATGATCTTTTGTTACTTTATTTTTTTCTTTAATTAATGGAATTACTTTTAAATAATCACTTCTTTGATCTGGGTGTAAAAAATTGCGAGTATAAACAAGCATTATATTATGCTCATAAGGTAATAAAGTTACATTAGCACAGCTAAGATTTTCTAAAAACATTGATGGATACCAAAAATCATCTTGCTTTTTTAAAACACTAACTCCTAGCCTTAATGCATTACGAAAAATACAAACATTGCCAGAACTATTAAATTGTAAATTAGCTGTTACTAAAAAATGTCTATCGTTCAATTCCCTACATATTTTTTCTTGCTTAAATTCTTCATTTGTATTATTTCTAGCAAGAATATAAATATTATATTCTAAGCTATTATATTCTGTTTTAGCACCTATAGCTAGTACTTTATTATCAATGCTCAGGCTAACATCATTAATATTCTCAATTTTGTTCTCGTTACAATCTTTGTGCCAAATTGGAAACAGTATCTTATCTAACTGATTTAATGATATTTCTTCAATAAAACTATTACCTGATATTCGGCAAATATTTAAGCATATATTCCAGTTTTCATCTTTTATTAACTCCACCAATGTAGTATCATGAAAAGTCATCATTAATTTTTTATAGCAATAATAAAAAGTCTGACGTTCTGCTATTTTTTTTACATCTAGACTATCATCAAAAAAGTCTAGTTCCCATAAAATAATATAATTCTCTTTAGCGTTTCTTTCTAGATAATACTTTGTATACAGAGTTATTAAATTGTTTTCTGGAGTAAAATCTATTGAGCATAGTCTTTTATCTCGTTCTAATTTTATAGAATTTAACTCAAAAATACCAAAATCATCATTTACTTTGTAGAATTTTATTTCACTATGGTTAGTTGTAGCAAGACAATAATTACCACATGTACTTAATTTAAAGTTTACAATATAATTTGGATCTGTTTCAGCTACACGTTTATTTTCTTCGTGTAAATAAAAGTATTTTTTAGTTGCGAATGTTTTAGGCAAAATATTGTTTAATTTATGCATTTTATAAAATAAAAATTTAGCAAATTCAACTTTATTTTTATCTTTATAGTTATCGTCGTATTGGGTATCTAATTCATAAATATACGACTCTATACTAGTTACTATTTCAGGATCTACATTATATAGCACCCCTTTAATTTTGCTATAATAAGATTCCCTTGAAAAAACTTTATTATTAAAATTATTTTTATTACATAATTTATCTATAATTTTAGGTAAAAAACAGTTGTACATAGCTTTATTAACAGATCTTAAATTTAATAAAGTATTTACTGTTAGATGATCTGCAATATTATCTAATACTAGCTCTGGAAATTGGCAAATATTAATTGTTGTATTTACTATAGATAATTCTGATTTAGTCGGTAAATAATTATGATTATTTTTTGTTATTTCTTGCTGAATACTGTTATTTAATTTGTTCATAATATTCTATATGAAATTAGTATAGCGTCATTAAATATCTAAATAATGCCGTAGTTAATAACTATTACTAGATGTTTATACACGTGGCAGTTGTAAATGCAGGTTTTCAGCAAGTGATTATAAGTTTTTAGCCAAGACAGTATTTTGCAGGTTTAGTGTCGACTAAATCAAGAAATACTAACGTAGGATAAAAGCTTAGAAGCCTTGCCCTCTGGGGGCTATTAAAAAGATTTACTTCATCGTTAAAACACTTTGAAATGCACTTGCATTCCTGCAGTATTTTGCCTCGAATTAAACCATTTTACTTAGCCCTGAAACCTAGCATTTTCATCTGCCACGTGTATAATCAATGTAAGTTCAACATTTTAAAATTTATCAATACTAATCATATTAAACAAAAAAGTTAACTTTTATCGAACTCATGTTAATCACTAAAAAACTCATCACTAAAAATCTCACCACAAATTAAAGGCTTAAAACGAATATAATCACTAAAATATTTATCATCACTTTCTGATTTATCAATAGCACAATACTGATTCTGAGTATACTCTTGCAACTTAGAAAGCAATTGATCCTTAACTACGGGCAACCTATATAAATCATGACTGTCATTTAATATATTATTTTTATCTGTAGATAACTTAGTAAATATTAACACAGTAAAAAAATATGAATAACTATTTTCAAGGTATTCCTTTTGTATATTTTTATACTCATATTTTGTTATACTTTTAGGGTCTTTTAAAAAATTATCTATTTTAGCCTCTAATTGTTTTATTTTTAGCTTACATGTTGCTAAATTTTGCTGCAAATCAGAAGTTATGTCATATCTCTCGTTCTTCAGCATACAAAAATAAGTTCTCATTAACTTAAAAAGCTCTGAATCAATCAGATTCTCTGCTTTACAGATATAAGTTAATGAATTTTCGGCTTTATCTTCAAATGTATTTTCTCTTGTTGACTCTTCTTGAATAGTTAATATAGCTTTTAAAATATATAGTTTACCCAATAAGTATTTTATTTCTTGATTTTGATTTAAAAAATCATTAGCCGTTATTGTTGCCTCTGAATTTAGCTTTATATCATCATTTTCTACTATATAATGCAAACTGTTTTTTAAATTCGTAATATGATTATCTATAGAATCTAAGGAAATATGCCCGTATCGCATGTCATATTCAGCTTTATGTTGATGAGCCTGAGAATATAAATATTGAGCTGCTCTATAGCCAGGATGAGTTATTTCTAATTTATTGCTTGGATTTTCAAGAAGTTTTAGCACCGCATCTTCTATTGCAATAGGTCCCCATAATCCACCGCTAAAAATTTTTGCTTCATTTAATAACTTGTTACCAGCGGCTAGTAGTTTTTCTTGTTGCAAACAAGGAAGATTATTAACTTCTTCTTCTTTCTTAATTTGTTTATTTAAGTACGTAGCATGCTCGTCTGTCAT
>CAKMZJ010000181.1 GCA_929200395.1 Candidatus Gorgonimonas eunicellae
AGCGAAGCAAAGAGGAGTGTATCCAAGCTTGCCTTTTTTATGTATATCAGCCCCATATTCAAGCAATAATTTTACAACTTTATAGTGTCCATTAAAAGCAGCATAGTGTATAGCCGTATCTTTATTTTTATTTTGGTGATCTATGTTAGCTCCAAGTTCGAGTAATTTATTTACAGTGCTTTCTTTCTTGCTAAAACGGGTAGCTAATAATAAAGGAGTTCTGCCATAAATATCCTGATGTTCTAAATTAGCCCCTTTATCAAACAGTAACTGAATTATTTTATCATGACCTTCTTGGCTAGCGAAGCAAAGAGGAGTGTATCCAAGCTTGCCTTTTTTATGTATATCAGCCCCATATTCAAGCAATAATTTTACAACTTTATAGTGTCCATTAAAAGCAGCATCGTGTATAGCCGTGTCTTTATTTTTATTTTGGTGATCTATGTTAGCTCCTCTATCAAATAACAACTTAATAATTTCATCATGACCTTTTTGGCTAGCATTGCAAAGAGGAGTATATCCAAGCTCGTTTTTTTTATGTATATCAGCCCCAGATTCAATTAACAATTCTACAATTTTATAATGTCCATTCAAGGCAGCTAGGTGAAGAGCAGTGCTTTTCTTTTCAGTTAGATGATTTATATTAGCTCCAAGATCAAGTAATTTAGTTACCGTACTTTCTTTCTTACTAAAACCGGCCGCTAATAATAAAGGAGTTCTGCCGTATATATCTTGATGTTCTAAATTTGCTCCTCTATCAAATAACAACTTAATAATTTCATCATAACCTTTTTCAGCAGCACCGCAAAGTGGAGTATAGCCAAAATCATCTTTTTTATGTATATCAGCCCCAGATACAAGCAACAATTCCACAATTGCATAATGTCCATGAAAAGAAGCTAAGTGTAGAGCTGTATCTTTATTTCTAGTTTTTTGATTTATATTAGCTCCATATTTAAGTAATAATTCTACAATTTTATAGTATCCATAAAAAGCAGCCTCGTGAAGAGCTGTTTTTTCATTTTTATCTCTGCTATGAATATCGATACCATTATCAAGAAGAGCTTTTACTATTTCGTAATTACCACCTTCAACAGCAAATATAATTAAAGGCTCATCATCTGCACTTAAAATATTATTGATAATTTGCTTATTTTTTTCAAATTCAGTTAAAAATACAGCTAAATCTCCTTCCAAGCATGCTTTTATAATTTCACTCTCGTTAGAGTTTTTTATTTGCTGCTCTTTTACTAAAGTATTTAGGTAACTAGAATCTTTAATATTGCTAGATTCCGCACCTATGCTAGTTGGAATAAAATAAAAAAATAAAATCAAGGATAAAATATATTGCATATTATTACTTATTAGTTGTTATATTGGTAATAGATATTAGTTTTAATAGTACTATTTAAAGATACTATTAAACTTTTATTTTTAAATAGCTAATCTTTATATTGGTTTAAAAAATAAAATTCACATAACAGTATTTTTATATTGACTAAAGTTAAATTTAAGTTTTTTTATTAGTTTATAAATTTTTGTATTTTTAATGCTTTGAGGTTGTTTTTTTTCTATATTTTTTGCTTGTTGTTGGAGCATATTAACATGTTTACACATATCATTCGATAACCTCCATTTTTGAAATATATACATATTATTAGGATTAGCTCCGAGGTTATATAATTTAGTTACAGAGCTTTTTTTCTTGCTAAAATAGGCAGCTAAGAATAGGGGAGTTCTATTTATGAAATCTTTACATTCTAAATTAGCCCCCATAGTAACTAATAACTGAATAATTTCATCGCAACCTTCTTGACTAGCGAAGCAAAGAGGAGTGTAGCCAAGATCACTTTGTTTATCTATATCAGCTCCATTATCAAGCAATAATTTTACAATTTTATAGTTTCCATTAAAAGCAGCTAGGTGAAGTGGGGTGTTTTTATTTTTATTTTGATGATTTATATTCGCTCCAAGTTCGAGTAATTTATTTACAGTGCTTGCTTTATTGCTAAAACTAGTAGCTAATAATAAAGGAGTTCTGCCATAAATATCTTGATGTTCTAAGCTTGCTCCTCGACCAACCAGCAACTGAATGATTTCATCATGACCTTCTTGACTAGCGAATAAAAGTGAGGTGTATCCAATATTACCTTTTTTATCTATATCAGCCCCATATTCAAGCAATAATTTTACAATTTTATAGTTTCCATTAAAAGCAGCTAGGTGAAGTGGGGTGTTTTTATTTTTAGTTTGATGATTTATATTCGCTCCAAGTTCGAGTAATTTATTTACAGTGCTTTCTTTCTTGCTAAAACGGGTAGCTAATAATAAAGGAGTTCTGCCATAAATATCCTGATGTTCTAAATTAGCCCCTTTATCAAACAGTAACTGAATTATTTTATCATGACCTTCTTGGCTAGCGAAGCAAAGAGGAGTGTATCCAAGCTTGCCTTTTTTATGTATATCAGCCCCATATTTAAGTAATAATTCTACAATTTTATCATGCCCATAGAAAGCAGCTAAATGAAGAGCTGTGTTTTTATTTTTAGCTTGATGATTTATGTTAGCTCCAAGATCAAGTAATTTATTTACCGTGCTTTTTTTCTTGCTAAAATATGCAGCTAATAATAAAGGAGTTCTACCGTAAAGATCTTGATGTTCTAAGTTAGCCCCTCTATCAAACAGTAGCTGAATAATTTCATCATGACCTTCTTGAGCAGCATCGCAAAGAGGAGTATATCCAAGCTCGTTTTTTTTATGTATATCAGCCCCAGATTCAATTAACAATTCTACAATTTTATAATGTCCATTCAAGGCAGCTAGGTGAAGAGCTGTGCTTTTCTTTTTAGTTAGATGATTTATGTTAGCTCCAAGATTAAGTAATTTATTTACGGTGCTTAATTTATTACTAAAATAGGTAGCTAATAATAAAGGAGTTCTGCCATAAATATCTTGATGTTCCAAATTAGCCCCTTTATCAAACAGTAACTGAATAATTGCATCATGACCGTTTTGAGCAACAGGGAAAAGAGGAGTGCTTTTAAATTTATTTTGGCTATCTATATCAGCTCCATTATCAAGCAATAATTCTACAATTTTATAATGTCCTTTAAAAGTAGCAAAATGCAAAGCTGTATCTTTATTTTTATTTTGGTGTTGTATATTAGCTCCAAGCTCGAGTAATTTATTTACAGTGCTTGCTTTCTTACTAA
>CAKMZJ010000182.1 GCA_929200395.1 Candidatus Gorgonimonas eunicellae
AGAAGCAGAGACTATTAGTTCCAAAGATATTTTAGAAGCAGCAGATGCTCCAGTTACGGATTCCGTTGCCACCGAAGCTGAAGCTACATCAGAGGCAGAAACTGATGGTGATAGCACTGAAAATAGTTCAGATAGCCCTAACGAAAAAACTAATAATGAAGTTGATACGAAGATAGATAATAAAAAAGAATAGATAGTAGTATGAAGAAATTAGCTTGAATATACGCCTACAGACTTCCATGTTTTAAGGTTGCTATCAGGTTATGTTTGAACTACGACATATTAACCTTAACTTTCTATCGTATCGGCGGCTCTTAATCGTGCTATTATTTCTTGTTGCTCTGGAGATATTTGTTGATACATAACTAGACGGATATCAAGATCTTGTATTGCAGGATTATCTTTAAGACGATCACTAACAATTTTAAGCGCAGTAAGTATATTTAGTTGGCTACCGCCGAATATCTTTCCTCCTAATAACACCAAAGCTATAGAGTCACATGGTTTTGTGCTGTCATTTTTTTTACTAGCAGCTAAGAGTATCGCTTTTTCGAAAGAATTAGCTGCGATAGCAACTTCTGTATCATTTTTGCCTTGTAGTGCGTTATCTTCGTTTCTTATATTTGGAGCTACCGCATGGACTATTCCACTTACATTAGGTATATCAAAAGCATCTGTAACTAAAACTTTGCCCATTGCTAATGCTAATTTACCATGTGATGTTAAAGGTTGGTTATCGTCTGTTTTTCGTGTTAACTCTTCATTATTTTTAAGTTCTTGTTGAAATTGTGTAGTTATATCCTTACTATGACCCGAAGCTTTGTAAATAGCTCCAGTAACCCCACCGCCATCCATACCATGAGAATTAGCTGCGTTCATAATATAGGCATTTTTCATGCCCAAACTATTAGTATCCTCGATCTTTCCAGTGCATATCTTTATAACTCCAAAATCAATAGAGTTATTTTGTTGCAATTCAGATATAATTTCTTCTGTTTCTTCAGCTATGTCTTTAGCTGTTATGGTATTTAGTTTATTTGCAATATCTTGTCTTTGTGTTTCTATGTCTTCACAGTTATCTAAGTTTGTTGTTATTGAGGCTATTTTTTTATCAGTTTCATATTCCGTATCTGCATTATATTGTCCACGATATACACCTTGAGCTCGTTTCTCAATGAAGTGTCTAATCCTGTTATTATTATTTTCAACATGTTGGTCTAGATATGAAAACACATTAGAATTTAATTTTTTTAAAGCTAAATTTTCTGCTTGAATTATATCTGCTTCTTCAGAGTTAAATACAAGTTTTAGTTTTCTATTACTTTTGATTTGTAGATCTTTTTCAGCAATACGTAAACAAATGTCAATAGTTTTTACATAGGTATCAATATATTGCTCATAAGATAGCTTGTCTTCTGATGGGTTGGTGCTATATGAGGGTATTTTAATTGTTATAGGTTTATTATCTGAAGCTGCCGTGTTCTTTAGCTCCTCATAAAAAGTATTTCGCGCTAGATCTTCTACGAACTCTTGACTTAGACCATCTTCAGCGCCTATCTTAATATTATAATTATCATCTGTATTTTTAATATCCCTGAATACCTGTATATGTTTATTACAATTTAATCGCAAGTATGTTTTATCATCCATACGTTCTACATTTTGTGTAAACACAGTAATCTTTCTAGAGAATATACTTCGAGCAATTCTAGAAAAAAAATTAAAAATTTTTTCGAGTCTAGTAAGCTTAGATTTTAATACATCATGTTTTTCTATATGATATGGTTTTACCTTAGCACTAATATTAGGTGATGCTGTGTGAATATGTTGCATATTAGGTGTTGTTGTGTGCTTAGGTGTGACGTTTGCCATTATAAAAGATCCTTATTTTATAAATTGAAATATTTTACTATTAATAAAGCCTATTTAAATGGTTATTTAACAATATTATTATAGACTAATTTTAGTCTATATTTATTCTTTAAAAAATTTAATATTAATTTGTTAAATAAAATTGTTGTACAAAGAATACTTTTTTAATTGTGTGTTCAAAAATTATAAAGTCTATCTGATATTTGATAAAAAACCTGTCTATTATGTATTCTATAGAGTATAAATCAACAAATGATCTGCCACAACTTTCTTATTAAAGCAATATAGTTGCAATAGCAAGAAATATAAGATAAATTTTAATAGTTGTGAAATATTTAAGTTTATTGCTAAAAACTCTTTGGATTTAATTTATGAAGTTGAAATTTCTTAGTTGTGTTATTTTAGTTACTTTATTAGTAAGCCATGTGCTAGCATCTACAACAGAATTTGAAAAATTATTTAAATTAGAATATTGTGATCAGCATTTAATTTTAAGCGCACAAGATAACATTAAATTACCAGATTCTAATCTAAATTCCATACAAAGATTATACCGATATGTTAAGTTATTTTGTAATCTAGAATTATACCTGATAGATAAAGATAGTACTTTAGTTATAGTACCATATAATCGATTAAATTTATTTTACAATACTGTAGTGTGCATTAAATTATTGAATTACACTGAAGATAAGCACTTTATATTTACTACCGCAGAAACACCTACAGCTATTAGTAAGAAAAGTTATACATCTAATAATAATAGTGCTATTAAAGTTGAAATTGATTGCGAAAATGTACCTATAAAGCAATTTTTAGCTAATGATACTACAATAAAAAATTTAATTTCTCAGCTCGAATACGGCATGCTTGATTTACCCAGCCAAAAATTTTTTGGGGCTTTATTGCAGCTAATTAATACCTCTGATTATCTTATTAATATAGATTATAATCAGCATCAGCTACCTTGTTTATTTAAGGGCAATACTAGTTGTTATAGTAGATATTATTTACTAAGTAAATTAATCGCTTCTGATTTAGCTAGTTATTTATATCAAACTTGCAATTGTATAAAAGATAGATTGCAAAGTTATCGTGCTAAACAGCAAATTAAAACAACACCAGCATCAGAACCAGAAATAACAACAAAGCAAACAGAGGAAACTGAAGCAAGCGAAATAACTCAGGACCAACAAAATGTATCTCAGGTAATGCCAATATCAGAACCAAAAATAACAACAGAGACAATAGAAGATACTGAAACAACTGAAGAGCAACAAGATATATCCGAGGTTGTGTTATCATCTACCTCAGAAATAACAACAGAGA
>CAKMZJ010000183.1 GCA_929200395.1 Candidatus Gorgonimonas eunicellae
TTTTAACCAGTGCACCAAAAAGGAATTTTAGGCTGTTTAAGCTAACAATTCTTGAATTAAACTAACTATAAGTATATAATTTCTAGTTATATATCAACTTTACTAGATTAAAAAACTCTACATTATTAAAAGATTAAAAATACAATGAATAAGCAAACTACAATTCTTATTGTGCTAGATGGCTATGGATATAGCAAAGAGGTTAGTTATAATGCAATTGCCGCTGCTAATAAGCCATGTATGGACAGGTTATTAAAGGAAAATCCAAATGCGTTGATTTCTGGTTCTGGTAAAGATGTCGGCTTGCCCGATAAACAAATGGGTAATAGCGAAGTCGGACACATGAATTTAGGCGCTGGTAGAGTAATTTACCAAGATTTCACCCGAATATCTGCGAGTATTGATACTAAAGAGTTTTTTGCTAATAATAAATTAGTAGATGCCTTTAGCAAGGCAAAACAGCAAAATTCAGCGGTTCATATATTAGGGTTATTGTCTCCTGGTGGCATACACAGCCACAATACCCATATTCACGCATTAGTTGATATGGCAAAGGCAGAGGGTGTTAACAAGCTATTTATTCATGTATTTACCGATGGTAGAGATACCCCACCTAAAAGTGCATTGCAATATATTTCAAGCTTAGAAGATCATTTACAGCGGTTACAGCTAGGAACAATAGCAACTGTATCGGGTCGGTTTTTTGCGATGGATCGAGATAATCGTTGGGATAGAGTCCAGCAAGTTTACGATATGCTTACAACTAGTAGTAACAAGGCGCATCGGCATGCAACTGCTAAAGAGGCTATAGAAGCTGCTTATCAGCGTGGCGAAACCGATGAATTTATCCAGCCTAGCTGTATAGCTTCGCAAACTATAATGGCGAAAGATGATATAGCTATTTTTATGAATTTTAGAGCAGATAGAGCAATACAGCTAACTGAAGCTTTTATCAAGCCAGACTTCAACGGCTTTAATCGAGCTAGTAAGCCACAGTTAGCAGAATTTATGACTTTAACTAAGTATAAAGACAATCTAAACTCTACAGTTATCTTTCCCCCTATATCTATTAATAATTGCTTAGGCGAGGTATTGCAAAACTGTAATAAGACCCAGTTAAGGGCGGCAGAAACTGAAAAATATGCCCATGTAACTTATTTTTTTAATGGTGGTCGTGAGCAACCATTTAACAATGAAGATAGAATACTTGTGCCATCTCCTAAGGTCGATACCTACGATATGCAGCCAGAAATGAGTGCTGCCGAGTTAACCGCTAATTTAGTTAAAGCGATAAAAAGCGGCAACTACGACTGCATAGTATGTAATTATGCTAATTGCGATATGGTAGGCCATACTGGTAATTTTAATGCTGCTGTTAAAGCTGTAGAAACTATAGATAAATGCATGGCAGCTATCGAATTAGCAGCACTAGAGGTAAATGCTCAAATTTTAATAACAGCAGATCATGGAAATGCCGAAAAAATGTTAGATGTCATAACAAAACAGCCACATACTGCACATACTTGTAACCCAGTACCACTTATTTACATAGGGAATAGAAAATTAAAGCTAAAAAATGGTATACTAGCAGATATAGCCCCTACAATGCTGGATCTTCTTAATATCGAACAGCCAGTTGAAATGACAGGCAACTCTTTAATATGCTAGCTATTTTATAGTTAACTTGAAGCTGTATAAAGAGTGTAAGCATTTAGTGGATTATTACTGTTCGGTATAAAATAGGACTAAAATTATTTCTTTATTTCAAGGCAAAAAATGCTTTTTATTGGATCAATTCTTTTATTATTAATAATTAATATTTTATTATATGTTTTTTATAAAAAAAACAGGGATAGCAAATTGCAACTGCGTAACAATGAACTTACGTATACAGAACACAAACCTGAGTCTGTGTTGGTTTCTCGTAAAATCAATCATAATGCTACAAAAGTTATATCAAAATTAATTAAGAAAGGCTATTTAGCTTATGCTGTTGGTGGCTGTGTGCGAGACATCTTGTTAAATTTATCGCCAAAAGATTTTGACATAGTAACCGATGCTACGCCAGAGCAAATTTTAGCGTTATTTAAAAACTCAAGGTTAATAGGCAGAAGATTTAAATTAATTCATGTAGTTTTTGGACGTGAAGTAATTGAAGTAGCTACATTTAGAGCTTGTAGCGAGAGAAAAAGCAAAAAATCTAAATCTGGTAGGTTATTATTAGATAACACCTATGGAACCATAGAAGATGACGCTATCCGTCGTGACTTTACTGTTAATGCAATTTATTACGATCACAAACACAATAAGTTGTTAGATTTTTCTAATGGTATTGAAGATCTAAACAATAACATATTAAGAATAATTGGCGATGCTGAAGCAAGATACAAAGAAGATCCTGTTAGAATGATCAGAGCGGTAAGATTTTCCTGCATGTTAAACTTTGAATTAGAACATAGCACCGAAACAGCTATTTTACCGCTATCGCATTTGTTAGAAGATGTTCCTCCAGGAAGAAGATATAACGAAGTTGTAAAATTAATGTACACTGGGTGCTTAACAGATATTTTTAAACAATTAATAAAATTCGATTTATTCCGTCATCTTTTTCCTGTGCCAAGTAAGTTTTTAGAGAAAGACCATAAGTATAAAGATTTTGTATACCAAGCAACAAAAAATACCGATGCAAGAATTACTAAAGGCAAAACTATATCGCCATCGTTTATGCTAGCTGTATTATTATGGAAGCCAGTTAAATACCTGACATCAAGATACATAGCCGATGGTATGGATCGCATTCCTGCAAGACAACAAGCAATAAAGCAAGTTATATCTGAACAGATAGTTTGTACCTCGATACCCAAATATTTTGTTAGCGCTATAAGAGAAATATGGGAGTTGCAGTATAAATTAGAAAATCGTAAGCCTAAACAAATTTATTTCGTATTATCACATCCTAGATTTCGTGCCGCTTTTGATTTCTTAGGTGTTCGAGATAGTGCAGGTCTATTAGAAAACTCCACATATAATTGGTGGGATAAAATACAATATCTAGGTAAACCAAAACAAGAAAGCATGATAAAAGCACTAATAAAAAACAAACATCCTAAGAAAAAGATTAAGCCTAAGAAAAAAGCGCAGTAGCATGTTTGCTACTACATGTTAAAAC
>CAKMZJ010000184.1:0-1881 GCA_929200395.1 Candidatus Gorgonimonas eunicellae
GTTATGCCTTATATCCCGTACCTAAAGGAACGGGTTTTACGGCACTTTTTGATAATAATTCACCCTTTTTATCTTCTATCTCTTCTGTAATGACATTGATATTAAGCTGACGTTCAATTGCTGCATTAAATAATATATTGGCAGGAGTAAATACTGTATCTTCTAATAAGCTATTTAAACCTTCACAAAAATCTGTATCTTTTTTTGGTGTATACAGCCAATCTTGTAGATTAACTTTTGTTAAACAAGTTATTAACTCTTGATATAACTGCTCTGCTAAGATACGAGTTATATTAGCTGGCGAAACTTCTATAGTTGCTAAATCTATAAATTCTTTAGCAAAAGCTTTTGGAAATTGTGGAGGAATAAAATTATCTTGAATATTTGAAAAACCTAACTGTAATGCCATAGTATTATGCAATAAATTATAGAGATGAATTTCCATAGATATAGAAACACTATAATTTTTATCTTTCTTTAAACTCTCAATAAATTGAGTAGCTAAGTTTTGAAATAACCATTTTCGTATTAAAAATATTTTACCTGTTAAATTTTGTTGTTGTATTGATGTTAGTATTTCATATTCGTGGGCAAACCTACTGCTTATGCCATCCCAGCAGGCATCTAAAAATACTAAGCATTCTTGAAGCGTTAGGGCTATAGTTTCTTTGCTAATAGTTATAGTATCAGGTAAAAACTCATGTTGATATTGTAAATTTTGTAGTACATTTACTAAATTATGTAACCAATAGTAGATATTTCTAAATCTTAATGTTATATCTTCATTTATGGTTTCATTTGTTATTTTTTCTATAAGATTGTCAAGATCAGCTACGTGATTAATACCACAATAATAATTATTAATTAGCTTCAATTTTTCAATTAAATCTAGCAGCATAGTTACTAATTCTGAAGCAGTTGCTAGATTTAGTTGATTGTAAATATTTTTGTTATTTAGTTCAGTAACAACTACTTCATTAGCCTGTTTGTTTACTGGAGTAAAAAATATTTGTTCTCGTTGCTCTTTAATGTGAATATAGCGTTGTTTGTCTTGTTGTATAGAAGAATCAGATTCTGCTACTATATGTTGTTCTAGTGTTATCTTAGGCTCTGAAGTAGTTACTTGCATAAAAAATCTTTATTTATTATTATTATAAAAAAACTGTAGCAAACTTATTTTTTTAGGTATAGGATAAAGCCAATATGATTATATAGGATTTGTACTATTATCTTCCTCTGAATTCAATAAAAGAGTACTAGCTCGTTTAAATTTATACTTTTTCATACAGGCATAAGTTGTTAAACTAGTCGCTACTAATAAAAAAGCACTTACAACACAAACTGCTATCAACGTATACTTATAAGTGTTTTCATTGTCATTTGTTTCCACTTTACTTCGCTCTGCATCTACACCCTCAAAGAAATAATTTATATAGTCGGTATTAGTTCTCACTAAAGCGTTAACACTACCCACAGATTTAGTTGTATTAAACCAATTATTTAACCATGGATAATTAGGAGCTTTTTCTATATCACTTCCAAAAACAAATGGGCCTCTATTTTCCTTAGGAGCCTGTAAGTAGAGCATAGCAACTAATTTATTAAAGGTTAAATATGTTGTATTTAATATTTCATCAAAAATATAAAAATTACCCACGCTAATTCTTTTATAAAAATCACTAGGTAAATCTTCAGGAGTTTTTGTAAATACTGCTTTATAGCCCGTGAGATAATAGGAACAAATATTTTTTATAGCCTTAGCCATTTGAACACTTATTCCTTGCTGAGATAAATCAGAATTACAAGTTAAAAAACTATCAACAGCATAAACATTACTAGAAATTATTAATAAAATCACAAAGATATTTTTTTTCATTATAC
>CAKMZJ010000184.1:1981-3138 GCA_929200395.1 Candidatus Gorgonimonas eunicellae
TAAACATTACTAGAAATTATTAATAAAATCACAAAGATATTTTTTTTCATTATACTACATTACCATTATAAAATTATTATTAGTTAATATGAAACCATCATGGTATATTAAATTAAAAACTACATCAACTGTTAATAATATTTTAAGATAAATTTTGTTTTAATAATAATTTTAAATTATTAAGATTATTGTATTCATTATTTTGTTGTTGCAATTTTGTAACTTGTTTTAGGCTATCTTGATGCATACCCTGAATAAATAAATTTACTTGCTGTTGATTCATATAATCGATTATATCTTCCCAAGTTGTTGCAGTTACTATGCTACCAATATTATAATCAGCGCTAGCATAATAATTTATCATAAAAAGGTTGCCATTACCTAATTCACCAAATGCTATAGTATTAATGCTATCAGCTAATAACGCAGTTAGATGCTCGTTATCTTGACTTTCTATAACACTAGCTTGCTGATCAGTTGACATGCTATAGCGTAGCTTTTGTTCTGCTATTTTAGGATACTCATGACATAAAGAGATAACTTTTTTTATATTTATACATTTAGTATTAGTAGCAGATAAATTAATTTCATTCCAGTTCTCATAATCATGTTTATAACTATGATAAAACTCGCTGTTTACCCATAACCTTTTATCTAGTGCTATTAAATTAATTGGTAACAGTTTTACTGCTTTATGCAAGTAACGCTTAGTTATTTGCATATGGTTACTAAAATTGATATTTATTTTGTTATTAAAAGTTAAATAATTATTGTTAACCTTTGCAACCTGCATTGCAAAATAATTACTAGTATTTTTTTTAGTTGTAACAACACTAGTTGAAATCTTTGCTAGTAGCATGGAACTAGATAACAGTATAGATGCATTATTATATTTAGTAAGAGTGAGCATATTATTTTCTTATTATAATGAAGTTACACATAATTATACGGATTAAATATAAAAATTACTAGTTAATTTATTATAACTATTCCTAATGCTTGGCTAGATGTGGCTCCGGTACTTTGCGAGCTAGCGGTACTACAACACATGAAAATTTTTGCAACGTTAGAATTTGTGCATCTATAAGCACATTTGTATGTTTTTTGTTATTCAAAATAATTAATTTCAAAATATATACTATAATTATTGTTTATAT
>CAKMZJ010000185.1 GCA_929200395.1 Candidatus Gorgonimonas eunicellae
TTAAAAAGATTTACTTCATCGTTAAAACACTTTGAAATGCACTTGCATTCCTGCAATATTTTGCCACGAATTAAACCATTTTACTTAGCCCTGAAACCTAGCATTTTCATCTGCCACGTGTATAATTAGGTGTTTTACTGTGTTACTTGATCCTGCCAATGCAAAATTTCTGAAACAGCAAACACAGCTTCAATTGCTTTAATGCTGGAATCGCCAAATCTTTTTGCTGCATCATTAATATTATTAAAAGCTATTACTTCATTTATAATTGGTTTTTGATGCTCTAAACTTACTTGTCTAATGCCATCTGTTACATTTTGCATAACTTGTTGATCATGACTAGTTATACCCTTAAGAACAATTCCAAAAGCAATTATAGCATCTATATTATTATGATGGCTAAAAATGGTGTTAGCTGCAAAAGGGATTTCCATTGATCCTGGAATCCAATGAGTAATTATTTGCTGTTGCTCCATGCCTAATTTCAATAACTCTTTCGTAGTAAGATTAACACAGGGTAATAGCAAGTGTTTATGCCACATACTAGAAATAATTGCTATACGTTTATTTACTATTTTATTAAAATCTTTTGATTCTTTAGGTAATAATTCGCTCATGAAATATCCTATATTTGTTAGTTATTGAGAAGCTTTATTGATATTAGATAAAGTATCATTAATCATATCATGTGCTAAGTTAGTTATTTCTTCTGGAGTTTTATCATCGGTTGTTATTGGTTTTAAAATAGTAATTTTAATTTCACCAGGTAGTTTTAACCAAGAGTTATTAAGCCAGCAGCATCCAGAATTTTGTGCTATAGGTAAGGCTACAGTTTGAGCGTGTTTAGCTAAAGTAGCTCCTCCACGAGAAAACTTCTTGATAATTTGTGCTTTTGACCTAGTACCTTCAGGAAAGATTAACACCCATTTTTTGGCATCAATAGCTTGTTTTCCTTGAGTTTTTATTTTGTTTAATGCTTGTTTAGGTTTGCTCCTATCGATAGCAATTGCCTTAGCGGCAGCTAGTGATTGTCCAAAAAAAGGAATTCGCAATAATTCTTTTTTAACAACTGTAACTTGTGGAGAAAAAAAAGCCTGAAAGAAAAATGTTTCCCATGCGCTTTGATGATTGCTCAATAATACACAAGGTTCTTTAGGTATATTTTCTTTTCCCTCTATTTTCCAACTAATTCCTGCTATCCATTTAGCCAAGTATATAGTTACTACTCCCCAAGGTTTAATTGCAAGACTATGATTAAACTTTGAACGAAAAATAATAGCATAAGCTATTACTAAAACTGAAAAACAAGCAGTCCAGCTAGAAAAAAGCAAATAAAATAACAAAGTTCTTAACCAATAAAATACTAATTTAATTGGTGTAATTAATTTATTTAACATAAAATGTGGTATCTTGCTGATTTAGGATAATTTACTAGAAGATGTATCATTACTTATGTTATAGTGATGCACCTTCTATTATTTTGTGTTATGTTTTTGCCCTACTGACATATTCTTTAGTTCTAGTATCTATTTTTAATATATCTTCTCTGTTTATAAATAGCGGTACTCTAATAATAGCACCAGTTTCTAAAGTAGCAGGCTTAGTTGCACCTTGAGCGGTATCACCTTTTAACCCTGGGTCTGTTTCAGCTACTTTAAGTTCAACAAAATTAGGAGGAGAAACCGAAATTGCTGAACCATTAAATAATGTTACAGTATATACACATTGCTCTTTAAGCCAGTTTACAGTGTCGCCCATAGCATCTTTAGAAGCTGCATGTTGTTCAAAGCTGCCGTCTGTCATCATAAAGTGCCAGAAAGAGCCATCTGAGTATAAAAATTCCATGTCGACTTCAAGAACATCAGCGGCTTCCAAGCGGTCACCAGATTTAAAGGTTCGCTCCCATATTCTATTATTAATTAGGTTTCTAAGTTTTACCCTACTAAAAGCTTGACCTTTACCAGGCTTTACAAATTCGTTTTCGACAATAGAACAAGGATCGCCTTCAAGCATTACTTTTAAACCAGAGCGAAATTCATTGGTGCTATAACTAGCCATTTTTTTCCATATACCTTAATGAGAGTTAAATAATGATAGCTTCTGATTATACAACTTTAATAACAAATAATAAAACTATTTCATGGCAGCAGCAACTTACACAAAGTAAAGTAGACCCCAAAAAGTTACTTGAGTATCTTAAATTAGATATTAAATTACTACCAGAAATAATAACTTCAAGTAAATCTTTTGCTTTAAGAGCACCTTTAGCGTTTATTTCTAGAATTAAAAAAGGCGATGTCAATGATCCGTTGTTAAAGCAAATTTTACCTACAAATGAAGAATTAGCAATTAACGAGGGCTTTAGCTTTGATCCACTTGCTGAAAAAGATTACAGTCCAACTGCTGGGTTAATTCATAAGTATCAAGGCAGGGTCTTACTAATAACTACTAGTGCTTGTGCGGTAAATTGTCGTTACTGTTTTCGCCGTTACTTTCCTTATTCTGATCATCGCACTGCTAAAAATCAACGAGAGCAAATATTAACTTATTTGCGTTCTAACTCTAGTATAAAAGAAGTAATTCTTAGTGGTGGTGATCCATTAATAGCTTCAGATAATTATTTAGAAGATCTAATTACAGACTTAGAGACTATAAATAACATTAGCACTCTCAGAATTCATACTCGGTTACCAATTATGATTCCTGATAGAATAACAAGTAAATTATTATCTATAATCACTAACTCAAGATTTAAAATAGTTATTGTTATTCATTGTAATCATGCTCAAGAAATTGATAAAAATGTGCAACAAGCTTTACTATTACTAAAAAATGCTGGGGTTACATTGTTAAACCAAGCGGTTTTATTACGTGGGGTAAACGACTCAAGTGAAGCTTTATATGATTTATCAGAAAAATTATTTATTAATGCGGTATTGCCATATTACCTGCATTTACTTGATTTAGTGCATGGAGCTAAGCATTTTGAAGTTAAAGAACAACAAGCAATAAGCATTGTTAAACAATTAGCAAATATTGCACCTGGATATCTTGTTCCTAAGTTAGTTAAAGAAATCCCTGGAGAAAAATGCAAGACTAGAGTTTTTTAGTT
>CAKMZJ010000186.1 GCA_929200395.1 Candidatus Gorgonimonas eunicellae
GTACATGTTTTGTGTTAGTTGTGGGGTATGTTAGTTTAATACTTTACAATATAACTAGTATTTTGATACTATTGTTTTGATACAGAATATCTATAATAATTTAAAATAATATTAATAATAAAAAGTACTTAGCCATGAATTTTTTTATATTTACTATCTTGTTACATATATTTTTTTGTTTATTGCAACCCTCTTATGCAAGCGATAGAATAGAGTTAATACCTAAAGAAGACAGTAGCAGTTCATCTGAAGAGGTTGAAATATTTATAGCAAATAATAACACAACTCTAAAAGAGAATCCATACTTTTATAAAGATCTTGGGCATTTAAAAAATAAGTTGCAAAGTTTATGCACTACAAGAGCAAAGGTATATTTTGGTATTGCAACTGTTTCAATGATAATAATATTGATTTTTCTATTTTATATAGAAAGTCCAACAAAAAATGAAGAACAAGCAATACATTTAAAAAAAAATATGCAGTAGGTTAAATCTTGAAATGCATAATAGTTAAACCATAAATTCTATAGTTTTTTAAATGCTATTTTTTGCCTATATACTATAAATAACAATATTTTAAAAATAATAACCTTTTTAGAAATTTACCATTTAGATTGTCATGCTGTATTTTACAGCATATCTATTTTTGCTGCACAAATGAAATCATTTTCTGAAAGCCCGGCTATAGCATGGGTTGTAAATAATACCTGGCAATAATTATAGCCTACTTTTAAATCAGGATGATGCCCTTCTTTATTTGCGATCCAGGCGATTGCGTTAACAAATGCTATTGTTTTATAAAACCCTTTGAATTTAAAATCTTTATAAATTGATTTTTTATCCTCAGTTATTTGCCATTGGTTAATATTAGTTAACATTTTAGTAATTTCATTATCATTTAATGGACTAGTTTCACTTTCACATGGTTTACAGCTTTTATCATTTAAGTTGCAGTTAGACATTTATTACTCCTTTAGCAGAAATGTTTGTCTCGTAATGCTTTTTTGAGTTATTTTCTTGCTTAACTAAAGATAGCAAGTCTATTTTTTGTAGATTATACAAATTTTCTAAGTTATTAATATTTCATTTTCATGAAAAAGTAACTTAAGCAGATCCTGAGATTCGATATCACCATTTATTGCATTAATAATTGTATTAATATATATATGTGAGAGTAAATTATCAATAATAGTGTTATTTTGATCAGAATAAATAGAAAATAGCTCTGGTTTTGCTATTTTAAGACTGAGTATAACAGATATGCGTTTATGGATATTTCATTAGTGGCTAATAAGCGTTTTGCAAATTCTACGTCTCCTGATCTGCATGCTACAAAAAATAAATTAGCGTTTTCATATGTAGTATTATTGTTTTTAGTTGTCTAGTTGAATCTTGCGGTGGCTATGTCTTTATCTGTATAGTTTCTAGATAAACGTTCTAGTTTGTTTTGATTGTTATTACTAATAGCATCAGCAAGTTGCTGTATAACATCTTAAGTTAAAGTATTTTGTGGCGGTGTATAGCTAGTAGTTACTATGTTTGAATATGCGCTGTTGATCATATGTTTCCCTTTGAATTTTATTATATTAAAGCAAAAGATATAAGTTACTTTTTTAGTTGCTATAATAATTTATTAGTTATTGAGCATCATCTTATTAGATAAAAATTACATATAAAAGTTTAAATTATTTTTAAAAAAAATTTTGTGGTATGTTTATATTTAATATGCTATACTATTAATCATAAATAATAATTAACAAATATCTGTTTTCTATATACCACTAAGAATGCAGTTACGAATAAACAGGATTAAATATATAAATGTACTCAACTATAAAAGATAAATTAAATACAAATAATTGGTATAATTCTTTATCACACATAAATACAGAAAAAATTAAAAAACTAAAAATAAAAAAAACAACAAATGATAAATCTTATCTGAGGTATACCTTAGGTAAAGGGTTTTATGGTACAGTACAATATATAACTGCAATTAATGAAACCAGCTATCCCACTTTATTAAAAAAATCCTTTAATAAATCTATCAGCTCTATATTGTCTAAAAAAACAAGAGCAGAGCTAGAGTTTGAAAACAACCAAAAAGTAGGGGTTGAATCAGTTTTATATGATAATCATAGCATTATATATAAGTATAAAGGAGAAGATTTATACAAACTATTGAGCAAAAGCATAAAAATATTTAATGGATTTTTAGATGAAGATAAAAAATGTAACTTAACTTTGCAGTTACTTGAAGAAATTAATCTATTGCATGAAAAAGGCTTATCTCATTTAGATATTAAACATGACAATATTGTAATTAATAACAGTGGAGTTTTATCTGTAATTGATTTTGGTGGTTTAGTAAGCAGTTTTAAATCATCTAGGTTAGATTTACATCGATTTGTAAGACAAGGTATAGCCATGGAATATAAGGCTCCTGAAATATTGTTTGGCGTTAGAGTAGGTTCTTTTTGTTTAATAGATAGCACTAAACTTGATATTTGGGCTTTAGGAGTTGTAATTTATGAGTTATTTACAGAAAGTAGATTAATAGATAACAACCTTAAAGAAGAGTTACAGTTTTCTGTTAGACTAGGAGATAGTACGGGATTAGCTATGAAGATACAGGATAAAATATATAACCATAAATTTTCACATAAAATACCAGAGGATATTAAAAATCTTTTGTTTGATTTGTTAATGGTAACCCCAACAAAGCGAATAACGGCCAAAAAAGCTATAGACTACTATTTTAAAGAACAAAAAAAATTATCTAATAAAAGCTTATTTAGCTTACGTGTAGAAATGGATAAATATAGTAATAAATTATCAAAATTATTATTACAAAAGCAACAAACCTGTCAAAATAAAACGTCTAGTGAAGAAATAGATCAAGAAATAGCAAATATTAAGCAAATAATAAATAATATTAACGATGAAATTAGTAAAAAACAATAAACATACATATTGACTTCCTCCCTCCACTAAGCACAAGTGCTATAGTGGGGGATTCCTCCTG
>CAKMZJ010000187.1 GCA_929200395.1 Candidatus Gorgonimonas eunicellae
CAGGTAAATATAAAGTTGTTATTGAATTGGAAGCTGTATTTTTTGTATCAACTTGTCTTATAGCTTATTTTCTGTTGTTTATGTATGAAAAACTCATATTATTTACTTAACTAATGTATATTAACCTGAGTTCTATGAAAAATAAATTCAGTAAATTTAGATAAAAAACATTGATTGACATATTATTTCAATTCAAAAAGCATTATTTCTGTATTGAAAAATTAGATTTTCTTTGTTTAGTATCCTTTATATTAATAAATTTTAAAGCGTCGAACTCAGGTTATATTAATTAAAATATTAGACTTAGGTTAACTTGCGATAATTTAATCGTTTATAGGTTGATATAAATTTGGTTTAAACCTATCTGTTTCTACCATTTGTGTATAAATCATAACTTTAAAAACATGTTCTGGAATTTCAAATAAACTTTCTACTAAGCTAGATAAAACTTGTGTTTTTTCAGTATTATGATTTTTTTGAGCATCTAAATACCAATCTTTAAAAAGTAAAAAAACTTCTTTAGACGTTGCATATTCATTAGCTTCCCGTGATTTTTTGTCTGATATATATCTTTTTATGCCAAAACTTATTTCTATGGAAGCTCTAATAGAAGCTTTTGTAGCTGATTTTATCGGATAGGCAATAGCTGGTGCAATACATAATCCTACAGATGCTACTGTAGAAGCAGCATATAGACCTTTAGTTGCCTCAAGTCTATACTTTTTGATTTTTAAATGCCTTTTTTTTGTTTCTAAGAGTGAAGTTGTTTTTGCTGTTAAAAAAGTTTTTTCTCTTACGCTTAACGAACTTTCTTCTATGATTTTAATAGTACTGTCTACTCTAGATTTCATTATTTTTTTATTATTTTTAATATAGTCTAATCTATTTTGTACCATTTTAGCTTTAACTAAATCACTAATCGGTGCAGCAGGTATAACCGTTCCCGCAGCTGCGCCTAACCTGTATCTAAAAGCTGATTTATGCATCTGAAGTTTATTTTTATCATAATGTTTTAATTTATTTAAGATCTTAAAACTTTCAATATTATTATCTATTATATTTTTTAATTCATTATTACTCATTACTTTATTTATTTTTGATAAGAAGGTGTATAGTTTATCTGTATTTATTTTTATTATAGGATTTATAGCTTCAGCAGAATGGCGTAAAAAGGTAGTACCTAAAAACTTAGGGCTTTCAAAAGAAATATGTACTCCAAAGTAGTCTATAATATCATTGATGTGGTTAATATTTTCTTTATTACGAAGATCAAAATCATCTAACTGAGAAAGCAAAGTAACTAATGTGTTTTTTGGTAATAATTCGCTATTTTCTATACCAGAAGTTTGATATATAGTCAAAATGTTATTTATTAGTTGTTTTAATCCAAGAATATCTATAGGCATTTTATCTGATAATAATATTTGTTTAATTATTTCGGTATCAGAAGAAATTGGTTTTCTAGATTCTTTACCGTCAGCTAACATATCTCCTTGATAATCTAGTGAAAATATTAGTTTTAATGTATGAAAATCATTAGGAGTTATTTGTCTATGTCTTATTTCGCTACTTTTGAGCTTGTTTTTTAATTTTTTTATGGATGTTCTTGGTAAATTAAGAAAGTTTCTTCTTTTGGTAACTTTATTTAATTTATTTTTTGCTAGTACATTAGTTGACAATAATCCAGTTGCTAAACCTATAGTAGAAAAAATCATTAAGTCATCGACATCTTTTTGCCAAAGTTGCTGGATATAAGTTCCATCAAGAAAGGAAGTTTCAGTTGTAGAAAAACTTTCTATAAGTTCATCATTGTCATCAGAGTTGGCTATTGGCTGATGATTTACAGAAGGTTTGACTATTGTTTGATCATCCACAACGGGTTTAGCTAGCTTATTTGTTTGAATAAATAAATCTCTTTCATTAAAACTACGCTTTAAAACAGGAGAATACATACCTACAAGTTGGTTTTTAACATCAGGCTTTAGTGCTAAGTCTTCTGCTGTTAAGGCTTTACCCAGATGACTGGAATGTTGCCCTATCAAATATTTTGCCTGCAGGGCAGTAATGTTTAAATCTTCGGCGGTGAATTTTGTATAGTAGTGGCTATCTTCATAATCATCACTAATAAGATCCAGTATTTCTGCTGCCCTTGCATGAGCAGAATACTCTTGCTCATTAAAATCTTTAGGTAATGATATTTCTCCATGAGTTTTAATATAGTCTTGATGCTTTTGAAATACTTCCTTAACTGAAATACTATCAGTAACAGTGCTATTACTTTGGCGATATGGATGAGCTTTAATATCAAACGATCTAGATAACAGTGAGCCTTCTTTTACAGGAGATGCTAGAATTTCCTTTTCAACATCTTCGAGAGAAATCGCCATTGTTTCATACTCTTTCATCGTTGTTAATCCTTTCAATACAGAAAAATCTTCACTACTCCAGTATACAAATGCATTATGTGCAACACTGTTATCAATGACATAGTACTCAAAATGTTCATCAACAGGTGTTATATAACCGAGCACAAGATGCTCAGGTACTAGCATGTTAATAAGTTGTACCTCTTTAGGTAAGTATCCTGCAAATTTAGCAAGACTTAGATACCACCGAAATAACGTAATATAATCCTCGCAATCAATATTTCGATATTCATCTTCTAAGCTATGCCAAGGAGATGAAAAAAATTCCCTAACGCCCTCAGAGTTAATATCATCGCCATATCGAGAATATGTTGCTACTCTAAGTGCCATAATGGTATGAACTGCAACTTGTTTTTGTTTATCATCAAGATCTTGATATGGTTTTATCATCTCTAAAAACAATGCAGCTTCTTTTGCTAGAGTATCACCAAGTGGTGGTTGTTGAGGCATAGGAGCAGTTACTTCACTTAGAGTTAGAGTTGCATCTAGAGGTGTATCTAGAGGTGTATCTAGAGGTGTATCTAGAGGTGTATCTAGAGGTGTATTTAGGGGGGAAGTTTCGTAATAAGTTATATCTCTAATAATGTCTAAATCA
>CAKMZJ010000188.1 GCA_929200395.1 Candidatus Gorgonimonas eunicellae
TATCTATTATTTCACCAATTGTAGGAATTATACTTAAAAGTTGTTTTCTATGATCATCCGTTAAACAACTTGCTTCTTTTTTGAAATAATTAAAGCATGCCGATACTTGTTTGCTTATATCTTTATTGCCTGAATTATACAAGTCGGTTATTTTTTGGATGAAAGTGTTAACTTGTTTATCTGTTGTTGAATTTTTTTGTTGTGTTTTGTTAGCAAAGCCTGGAGGTGGATTTTGTAGTTTCCTAATGACAGCGTCTTGTAAAAACTGTTGATGATGCCTGTCACTAGCTTCACATTCAGCAGTAGTTTTCCAAGAATTTTGTTGTTGGTATTGTAAAAAATTACCACCATGCTGATAGGATTCATACCCAGAAGAATTTTGCCTAAGGTTTTGTTGTTGGGTTTGTAAAAAATCACCGGTATGCTGATAGGCTACATATTCAGTAGGATTTTGCCAATAGTTTTGTTGTTGGGTTTGTAAAAAATCACCAGCATAATTATCCGCACCTCCAACAGGATTTAGCCAAGGGTTATGGTGCTGCTCTCCTATAGCTCTAACAGAAAGAACATTATGTTGTGAATTACCAGGAATAAATTCTGCTGCATTATCGTTTAACGAAGATGTAGGATGTATGAATCTAACAGAATGACCATTATATTGTGAATGATCATTATGTTGTGGATGACAAAAATTAGTTTCTGGTGGTGCATTATCATTTAGCCGTGATCCTACTAAAGAAGTGGGAGTGGCACTAGTTGTGATTTGCTGATAAGGTTGTCTATATATATATGGATTACTCATAACATCGTCCTTGAAATAGTTATAGATAAGTAATTAAAGGGTATTTTTTTGTTAAAAGCTGCTTTAAAATAAACAGCTTTTAAGCATCAGGGTTTTCATAATTTAGTTTAAGATGTTACACCAGAATCTTGAAGTAGTTGCGGTATATTATCTTTATACTCTGGCCGTATCTCTACATGGTTTTCTAACAAAAGATTTATCAAATAAGCTGCAATTTCTCTATGGTCATTATACCCCATTAATACGGTAGCATTAACTTCTATCACTTTTATATTTTCTTGTTTCAGTTTTGCCATTTTTAGTAAATGCTTACCAGTAGGATGTTTTCCTTCATTATCAATATAATGTCCAGGCCCTTGTATTTCTATAGCAAGCAAGCTGCCATCTGGGTAAGTTATGCATGCATCTATAGGAGGTAGATTATTAGTAACATATTCTTGTTGAAGATTTTCTGGATTTGGTATTAATGTTTTAATTATGTCTATACAAGTATCCTGAAAATTTGAATCTTTGCTATATTCGTTAACGTCATCATAATTTGGTTTTAAACAGTCTAAGTTTGTTATTTCATCTATTAAACTACATGTATTATACATGGCGTTTCTCGTATATTTATCGATATTTTCAATATTCTTATGAAAGAGCAGCCATGCTTTTTTTGTTTTATCTGCGATTTTATGCTCTAAGTTAAGTAAATCCTTATTTTCTTTATCATTGTCTAGTTCTTTGCGTATTTTTACTAATAAGTAGCCCATGCTAGTAAAGTATATATTCAAATTATTAACATCGGGTGTAAAAAAAGTAGTATCTTTCAATATCCGTATTAGTTCTGTTTTTGTTAAATATTCTTGAAAAAAAGTTATTGTATGCATAAACTGATATAGTTTTTTAGTATTAAGTATTGAAGTATTTGCGATTAATTTATTTAGAAAAATATCTCTAATGAAATTGTAACTAGGTTTATCATCATTTATTACATTACCTGATATAAGTCTAATAATTCCAGATATTATATTATTACTATTGAGTATATTAATGTTTGATGCATTAAAATATATTTTGCTATATAAAAAAAAATATGTTTCTCTGATGCGGTTATATAGTTTTTTATCAATATAACTATTGTTTATAAGCATTCCTAAGGAATTAATAACGTGGCTAATATCCGTATCTTCCAAGTTTAAATTCTTATTCTCAACAACCTCCTGTAGCAATAGTTGTATAATATGTTGGCTGTTGTTAAAAAGCTGTGTAACTTCAGTAAGCCTAGTTAAATTAGTTATTGAGTAGATGTTAGAACGAATTTCTTGAGGAGTAAATATATGAATATTGCACTTGATTTGCTGGAATAAATATTCAATAAAAGAATACGTGGCAATTGATTCATCATCTAATTTATTAAATTTTATCAACTTAACTACAGCGAAAAGTATATTGCTAGTGTGTCGTGTTGTTAAGTTATTGAGACTCTTTTTTTGTGTATCAAAAATAAATTTATCTACTAAGTTATTAATCTGTTCTTTAGTTATCAAATATGGTGATTGTTCTGCTAATAAACCTAGGGAGTAAAAAATAGAACTCCATTCTCTCTCTTCGTATTTTTCATGTCTTTGTAGTATTTTTTTTAATATTATATCTATTAAATTTTTACTTTCTTGTTCATATTCAACACATCGAAAGCTTGGTGTGTTGCTAGGGTTCAACTTGCAGAAAATATCTATTTTAGCTAAAGAATGTAGTATATTGACTGTAGATATGTGATCTAAATTTTTTGTAGCTATCATTTCACTAATTGTAGGGATTATCCTTAACAATTGTTTTCTATGGTCATCTGTTAAAAAGCCTACATCTGTTTTTAAAGAATTAAAGCATGCCGCTACTTGTTTGCTTATATCTTTATTGTTTGAAGTATACAATTTGGTTATTTTTTGAATGAAATTGTCAACTGCTCGATCTGTTGTTGAATTTTTTTGTGGTTTTTTGCTAGCAAAGCCTGGAGAACGAGATGATTTATTGCTAGAAGGTAATGATTGAGGTAAAGCTTGTGGGTTTCTAGGGACATCGTCTTTTAATAATTGTTGATGTCTGTCACTAGCTTCACATTCAGCAGTAGTTTGCCAAGAATTTTGCTGTTGG
>CAKMZJ010000189.1 GCA_929200395.1 Candidatus Gorgonimonas eunicellae
TACCTTTACAGGAGAACACATTTGCAACTATTACTATCGATGGAATTACTATTTCTCCACCTAAAACAATACAAGAAATCTCTAAGTATTTAGATGAAATAAAAAATAATTTAATCAATACCAAAAAAAAAATTGCAACATTTAAATATGGTGATCTGCGAGAGTTAAAATTAAAGTTGCCATATTTAAATGAAGGAGATCAATCCTTTATCTTTGAAATATTAGAGAGTAATATAACTACTAACAAAATATTGAAATTGAATATAAAAGGAAATTTAATATCTTTAAGTGCTGGAACAAAAGAAAATTATAATTATAATTTTTGGCAACAGCAAGCAAATAAACATAATTTTACAGTAACTAAAATGTATGAATATCACCCATTTGGTTTATATAGCATTAAAGAAAAAAATAATGGTATTTCATTAACTAAAGCATTAATGAAGCAAAACTTAATTTTCATTACAGACGTAACTAATAATGCTACTGAATACAAAAAAATAACTAATGCAGAGCTTAAAGAGCCACAGATAAATAAAATATCTACTGTTATAAATGAATTATTATATATTATAAAAACTTATCCAAATCATTCCGTATCGATCTCACCAAATAATATTTTTATTGATCTTGAAACAACAACAAACATAAAAGCAATAGAGCTAGTAGACTATGGTACCGCTGATATGAAAATAGAATCCTATGCTAAAATTAAAGAATTTAATCAATATTTAGAATATGCAGCAGAAAGATTAGCTAAGTATCTTCAACTTAATTATAAAATATAGGAAACTTCCAGCAAAATTATAATCTAGTTATTTACCTTTTTATATTGTGAATACTACACTATTTAAATTACCTTTTAACTCTATATTTAAAGCCGATGTATATACAGTTAGTAAATTAATATACTGTATATAGAGTTTAAAAGAGTTTTAAATATGCCTAAATTTTCTAATAATTACCAAACAACAGATCAGCTAAATAACCTTGATCATGTTAATACAAAACAAGAAAAAACTGCAACCCAAGCGACATCTAAAAGCAAAACAATAGCTGCTACAACCACTAATGAGAAAAGTTTAGCTACTCAGCCAACCACTGTAGTTAATGTAAAACTCAAAAAACGTAATATTACCACCTCCCCCCCATCCGAGATAACAAATAATGATCTAGATACTGAAATAAGCAATGAATTTTTATCCTTTTTTAATAAAATAGAACTAATTTTATATCAAGAGCCTTTTGCCGTCTCTAATTTTTTATCTGGTAGAGATTTTAATGCAAATAAAATTAATTCCACTAAAGTACAGCTTTATCAAGTAGTTTATTTAGTTAATAAACTAACGGAAAAACTAAATATTCCATTAACAGACTTATTAAAGAATTATAAAATAATCAGTGGAAAGCATCATTATTTACAAAAGCATGATTTTTTGATTCGTACGGCAATATTAGTTGCTAGTGAAAGCTCTGGAGCAGGTATTAAGTCATGGCAAGCATATACAAAAACAGATGCATACACTCCAAATGATGCTAATTTTTGGCCTTGGTTAGAAAATATAAAAAACTGGATACCTGAGGTACAAGGCGCTGCTGCAAAATTTACAGAAAATAACTTAATTAAGGCTCTAATTTTAGCTAAAGATACAGAAAAAGCTATGGTAATAGCTTATAAAGGTGGGTTTGGTGCAGGCAAAACATCTCATGGCAAAGAAAGTTTTGGCTATATAGACACAGGAGTTGATAAGATACCAAAATTTTCTGGTGCTATTTCGCCCGATGCTAGCAAAGATATAGTAAGAAGAAGTTTACCAGAAATATCGCATGATACAGCTCATATTCAAGGTTCAAATCTAGCATACAATATTTTTAATGGTCTTATAGCTCTACGATCCATAGTTATGCCATCTTCTGAAGATAAGCTACAAAAACAAGCTATAGGATCGGTTGTATACGACAGCTCGTTAGCATATCATTCAGATATTAAAGATTTAATAAAAAAATCATCTTCTGTTGATAAGTCTTGTAAAATAATTGAAATAGCACGTTATGATGTAGCCCGATCTTTAGCTGTACTTGCAAGAAAGGTAGACGGCAAAGACCCAAGAATACCTTTGTCTTTTGTAATGAGAGGAGCTAATAATGATAGAAAATATCGAGCGGAATGTATGAATGCAATAATAGAATCAAATTCACTAAAAAACGTAGCAGATAATACTGTAATTAAACATCAATATGATTTTAATTGTAGCGATAGCACAGGAACAGATACAAAATTAGTTTGCACTCTTACTTCTGGTGAACGTCCGCTATGGCATATTAATAAAGCAGAAGCAATAACAAGACTAACAAACCTAGGTTTAAAATATGATGAGTCGCAAAATAAATTTTTTAACATAAATCCCGAAGAAAAATGGGAAGATGTATTGCAACAAAAATTACAAAACAAGATTTCTGACTTAATAAAAACTCTTTCTCCTGAAGAGGAAGCTCTTAGAGAAAAAGAATTTAAAAGTAGAATATTACCTTTTAGTTTAAATAATAAAGCAACAAGCATTAAAGATTTATACAATAGCCTCAGTGATAACTTTAAACAATGCATAGATATCAAAAGCTTTTCAGATGCATTTAATAGGAATTTGAATGCTACAGAGCTAAGTGATTTGATAAGCAAATTCAATGATTTAATTATAAATAAAAAAACTATAAGCTATATGGATTTACCAGCTACCGTAGCTCTTGACCTGCATAGTAAACTAACTAATACTCCTAATATCTGGAAATTGACTTCCTCCCTCCACTAAGCACAAGTGCTATAGTGGGGGATTCCTCCTGC
>CAKMZJ010000190.1 GCA_929200395.1 Candidatus Gorgonimonas eunicellae
CTAAAAACTTATAATCACTTGCTGAAAACCCGCATTTCCAACTGCCACGTGTATAGATTGTGATATAGATAAAATTAATACAATCTACAAAAAAAGGTGGAAAATCGAATTATTCCATAAAACATTAAAACAAAATGCAACAATGGTAAAATCACCTGCGCATACAGTTTGCATACAAAGCAATCACTTATTTATCGCTATTTACTCTGTATTCCGCCTAGAAATAATCTCAATAATGACTAAGCTAAATCATTTCGCATTAAGATCCATGATATACATAAATACACTGAAAGTAGCTTTTCAACAGATACAACAATTAACTAGGTGCGTAACTTGAGTATATAAATTTAATTTAGTCTTGAAAATATAAAATGCTAAACTACAATTAATATTATATAAAAAAAGTTCAAAATGCTAGTTTTGTGTTTTACAATGTGCTATGTATAGTGGGATTTTTGCAAATTTAACTCCGCATCTTGAACTATAATCTGTATATACAGGTTGTGAATGAAAATGTTAGTTGTTTAAATTTAGATTGATTATGATTATCTGCAGGTGAAAAGCAATAAATTAAAAATATAATTTTAAAATCCTAGATGACCCAAAGTCTGTATTTTGAATTTTCGTGCATGTATAGGGATATTATCAAGGCAGTTATACGATCAGCTTAGAGCTACAGGAAAAATGCTAAAATATCCCACATGATGGGGATAGTTCCGTATATTAGAAATATTTTATATATAGAATGAGGTATGTAATCAAACTATGGGTTTAATATAAAGTCAAATTTTGAAAAATTCAAGTAAGCAAGGAAATTTTAATATTAATTTTATTCATTGCATATATTAATGTAACTAATGATAGTTTTACTATGAGTTTATGTGATAGTAACTTAGGAGTTCTAAAATGGATTCTTTTGATGGATCAAAAAAGCTTGCAAGATTTACACATACATCAGCGAAAGATACCACTGGAAGTTATATGAAAACTAATGTTGTTTCAGCTAAAGTTAAAGGAGCTGTCGGCAATAGAAAGGTAAATATTTTTCCAATAATTAGATATATGGCAAATAGCGAGAATAGACAAGTAGTAAACGAGATATCTAAAACTCTTCACCATCATAGAATAGAAAAATTAGAGAATATCATGACATCTAATGTTGTTCAGGTTTTAGATAAAATGCACAATTTAGCTAGTGATGATAAATTGTTAGATTCTAAAGATGATCTTGAAAAATCCCATAAAGAATTAGCTAATATGTTGTCTTGTAATTTAAATGAGGCAAAAGAAGCTATAGTAAGATATAATCTTACTAGGTATGTTAAAACTCCAAATTCAGATGACGTGAGTAAAATAAATGGTATAATAGATGAATCTAACTTACAAAAAATAGAAAAAAAAGATACAGAAATAATAATGAAACAACTAGTTTCAGGTGTAGAAACACCAAGTCAAATGCGTTATGTGTTTTCTTTTTTACAATACATGCGAAAATATGATAAGATTGATAAGGAAGCACACAATTTATTTAAAAAACAGCTTGTAGATAAAATACAAAAAAAGTGGATTCCCAGATTATCTACATCACAACAAGCAGAAGACATATCTTATTTATTATCCCATATAGAGAGTAAAAATTATATAGATACTAGTAGCATAAAAAAAAACCAACAAGTATTAAGGAGGAAAATTGTAAACAATTTTAGGGACTTAGTATCTTTTTTACCCGACATTAAGTCAAGTAAGAGTGATCGTGCAGAGCAATATATAGACAATATAGAAATGCTACAATCTTATATAAATTTAACCCAAGATCAAAAAATAGGCATATCTAAAAAAACATTAAGAGAAATTGATAGATATGTAGTGGAAGGTTTTGTAATTTTTGTTAATGATTTTTACATTAGATCTTCTAAGACTTCAGAAGAAAAAATACAAGAAGTAAAAGACTTGCAAGAAAATATTGTGATTCCTCTTATAAAATTTACATCTGCAGAACTAGAACGAAAAGACTATATTGTATTACCTCTAAGTAAACAAAAAGCAGAAAAAAAACAAAATCAGTTATTGGAGAAAGCTTTAGGATTTATACATCGCAATATTACGGAATCTAGCCAGATATTAAAAAATCATACTCCCGCAAGCATATCAAAATTACCAGAGAGCTCCGAGGCAGCCCTCCCCCACCACCCATCTGTTGATCCATCTATAACAACACCTGCTGTATCTGTATCAAATCCCTTACAGGAAGATAATAGTTTAAGTACTAAAAATAAAGGAGTAACGTTAGTAAAAAACGACGAAGAAAATTCGTTATCTCCAGATGATGTAGACTATGATTTTTGGGGTTCAGAGTTTAGTGACTATAGCCCGGATCGTTTGGCTGAGTTCGATAATGAAGAAAGTGACAATGATTTATCATCTGAAAGTGGTCTTGGTAGCGATGATGAAAGCAACATAGCACGCCTACAGAGGGCTATTCAGGAGCGTGAGGAGCTTAAACGCAAACAAAAGAATGAAGCTTTCGATGATGATAATAAGAGTATATATGAAGAAATTACCCCCGATGATGACTTGAATAAAACTCAAACTACTAGTCTCTCGGTAGAAAATAAAAAATCTAAACAAGAAAAAGAATTAGCTAGTGAATCAGATTTTGCAAAGAGTTTACGCGAAAAGAGAAAAGCACTTGGTATAACAGATATAGACGATGTAGAAGATGATGCTTAATAGAGTGCTATGTGTATACAGGTGGAAGATGAAAATGTTAGATTTCAGGGCTAAATAAAAAGGTCTAATTTGAGGCAAAATGCTACTG
>CAKMZJ010000191.1 GCA_929200395.1 Candidatus Gorgonimonas eunicellae
AATAGACCTATAGTAACAAGCTTGAAAGAAGCAAATGAACTGTATGACTTTGAAAAAGAAGCTAGCAGAAGTGTTTTAATGGAAGCAGCACATATTTTAGCTGATGAGTTAGCTAGTTCTCACAAACATGAGTCATAAATAAATTTATACACCTTCTACTTGAAGATACATTTTTTAGTAATATTATCTACCTTTTATATTATTTTCTTACTGCATAAAACAATCCATTAGCAAACCAGATAATTTATATTTTAAATAAATAATTTGTTTAGTAGCAATAAAATACTATTTAACTTAATTAACAAGGACGATTTAAATGCCATTACTCACAAGGATGCTTGATGATATTCAACCTATTTCTGCAAATACTCAGCCAACCACTTCTGCAAATCTGCTAAATCCAATCAAGGACATAAATGGTACTAAGTATGAAGTAACCGCAATTAATCCAGAAAATTTTTTACCTGATAATAACGGATATTCTTTACCAGAAATAACAAAATTATTAACTCCTGCTACTAATGATGACCCTGTAGCAAAACATTTATTAATTCCTTTAACTACTCGGGTTGTACAAACAGTAGAGGGTATAAAACCTTTTGAACATGTATTCCCAACAAAAACACACAAAAAAACAGCTATATATATTTGTGATATCTCAACAAACAAACTAAATTGTCACAAGAGGACCAATAAATTCAAATTTTCACTTCCTCGAGTAAATTGGCCGATTGCTACGTTAGATCCAAAAGCAACTTCTGATGTTACTTTTTTGAATCCCAGAATAAATTCTAAAGCTGTTTTTTTGAACTACATAAATACATTAGATCCTAATAGATTGCATTTTACCAAAAATGATATTGAATATTTTCAACAACATGAAGATAATTTTTTAAATTATATACAAACTGGCAAATTAGAATTAGGATTTGAAATGTTTTGTAGGGTCATGGATCGTAAGTTACATAAAATAGCGTTTCTATTATTAGAACTTGAAAAAGGTATTGATAATAATAAACTTACAACTAATGAAATAATAGATTTCGATAGAAAAGAAGCTCCATGGCTTGAAAACTCAGAACAAGCAGAGTATTGGCTTAATTATCTATATAAAGATATTATGCTCCTGCAATTAGATGGTTATGATAATCCAGAGATAGTAAATAAACTAACAGAGAAGTATAAAAAGGAAGTTTTAAAGATCGCAGCATATCAAGCTGATGATGCTTTTGAATACCTTATGAATTCTATGGTTAAATTAGAGTATCGTGCAGGGTATAGCTCGCCAAAATCATATAAGGGTTATAAGGAACTCATACATGCTACAAAGCTCGGTGCTGGAATGCAAACTAAAAAACACCGCTATGGTTTTCAAATAACTAAAATATATAATGGTTCGCTAGCTGCTAAAAGTGAACATTTAAAAGAAAACCAAGTAATAAAATCTTTAGCCTTTGATAATAGTAAGCATTTTAATGATACCACTAAGATGCACGAGTTAGGCTTAGACGATGCATATCTACGAGGTTGTAAATCTGTAAAACTTGAAGTTATAGCAGATATCTTAGAACCAGATAAAACTTTTATCTGTGAGTTAGCATTAGAGAAAGTAGCTCTTGCTGAAGACAGAGTATCAAGCGAAATGATAGAAATATTACATGAACACTCCAATACAAAATATAAAATTGGTGTAATTAAAGTACCTAGCTTTTATCATGCTACAATAGCAAAAGATAAACTTAGTGGTGTATCAGACGACGTAACATCAATAATTAACAACCTTGATTTTTCAGAAGCCTCCGATGGTTTAATTATCGATTTACGTGATAACCCAGGTGGCTCAGTAAATGAGTTAAAAAAATTAATTTCTATTTTTTTAGAACAAGATTGTAACTATTGTGCAGATTGTATAGGAGAAAATAAATTAGAATCAACTTTAACTTTTAATAGACATAAAAGTAAAACCAAATATAGTAAACCTATTATATGTTTAGTTAATAACGACTCCGCATCTGCTAGTGAATTTTTTGTTAATGCTATGCAGGACTCTCAAAGAGGTTTAGTGATAGGGGAACAAACTTTTGGTAAAGGAGTGACAATAAACTCAGTAAATGTAGGTTGCGGCACTTTAACTAGAGTATTATATACATATCATAATGCTATGGGTAAATCCTACAACGCTATAGGAATAACACCAGATGTTTTTATTCCTAATCTTAAAAGTTCTAAAGATAGAAACGAAGCTTTAATACCTCATAGTAAAAAATTTGATGATATTATAGTATCAGAAGAACCATTTGCTGTAGAAAATAGCCCAGTAGATTTATTAGATGAATTAAACGATCAAAGTTACTCAAGGAAAAAAGAAAACCCTATTTTTACATATATAGAACAAATAAATGAATTTAAACAGTCAATCCCTGATACTTTACACATACCGTTAAATAAAGATTTAATGCAGCAACAAAAACAGCAAAGAGATACAGAAGAATTATCTATAGTAAATCAATTATTGCAAAACACCAATAGACCTATAGTAACAAGCTTGAAAGAAGCAAATGAACTGTATGACTTTGAAACAGAAGCTAGCAGAAGTATTTTAATGGAAGCGGCCCATATTTTAACTGATGAGTTAGCTAGTTTTCACAAACATGAGTCATAAATAAATTTATACACTTTCTATTTGAAGATACATTTTTTAGTAATATTATCTACCTTTTATATTAT
>CAKMZJ010000192.1 GCA_929200395.1 Candidatus Gorgonimonas eunicellae
TGCATTATGGTCTAATGAAGATGTAGGATGTATAGCTCTAACAGAACGATCATTATGTTGTGGATTACCAGGAATAAATTCTGCTGCATTATCGTTTAGCAGTGATCCTACTAAAGAAGTGGGAGTGGCGCTAGCGGTGGGTTGTTGGTTATATTGTCCAGTTATAGGATAACTCATAACATCGTCCTTGAAATAGTTATAGATAAGTAATTAAAGAGTATTTTTTTGTTAAAAGCTGCCTTTAAAATAGACAGCTTTTAAGCATCAGGAGTTGCATAATTTAGTTTAAGATGTTATACCAGCATCTTGAAGTAGTTGCGGTATATTATCTTTATACTCTGGTCGTATCTCCACATGGTTTTCTAACAAAAGATTTATCAAATAAGCTGCAATTTCTATGTAGTCATCATAACCCATAAATGTAGTAGAATGAACTTCTATCACTTTTATATTTTCTTTTTGCAGTCTTGCTATTTTTAATAAATGCCTACCAGAAGGATATTTGCCTTCATTATCAATATAATGTCCAGGCCCTTGTATTTCTATAGCTATCAAGCTTCCATCTGGATAAGTTATGTATGCATCTACAGGAGGTAGATTCTTAGTAACATATTCTTGTTGAAGATTCTCAGGATTTGGTATTAATGTTTTAATTATGTCTAGACAAATATGTTCGAGTTTTGAATGTTTGCTATTTTCGTTCAAGTACTTATAATTTAGTTTTAAAAAGTCTAAGTTTATTATTTCATCTACTAAACTACATGTGTTATATATGGCATATATTGTCTTAGAATCAATATTTTCAATCTTATCATGAAAGAGTCGGTACGTTTTTCTTATGTCAGTTGTGATTTTATGCTCTAGGTTAAGTAAATCCTTATTTTCTTTATCATTCTCTAGTTCTTTTCGTGTTTTTACTAATAAGTATCCCATGCTGATAAAATATATTTTTAAATTGTTAACATCGGGTGTAAAAAAATTAATATTTTTGCATATCCATATTAGTTCTCTTTTTGTTACATATTCTTGAAAAAAAGTTATCGAATGCATAAAATAATATAGTTTTTTAGTATTAATTATTGAAGGATTTGCGATTACTTTATTTAGAATAATATTCCTAATGAATTCTTTACTAGGTTTATAATAAGATATTACATTATTTAATATAAGTTTAATAATTCCAGATGTCATATAAGTACTAGTTTCTATATTAATTTCTGACATCACAAAAGACATCTTATTATATAAAAAAATATATGTTGTTTGGATAAGGTCATATAGTTCTTTATTAAAATAAAGATTGTTTGTAAGCATTCCTAAGCCATTAATAACTGTGCTAATCTCTTTATCTGTCCAGTTTAAATCTTTATGATTTATAACTCTTAGCATTAAGGATTTTATAATATTGTTATTTTTATAAATCAGTTGTACAAATTCAGTAAGTTCAGCTAAGTTACTTATTGAGTAGATATTAATAGCAATGTCTTGAGCGTTAAACTTATCAATACCGCACCTAATTTGCTGCAATAAATATTCAATAATAGAATACGTAGTAATTGATTTGCTATCTAATTTATTAGATTTTAAAAGTTTGGTTACCCCTAAAAATATATTGCTAATGTGTTGTGGTAATAACTCAGTTATACTATTTTTTTGCATAAAAAAATTAAATGTATTTAATAATTTATTAGTTTGCTCTTTAGTTATTAAGTACGGTGATTGTTCTGCAAATAAACCTAGGGAGGAAAAAATATTACTCCAAACCCACTCGCTGTGTTTTTCATGTGTTTGTAGTATTTTTGTTAATATTTTATCGATTAAGTTTATACTTTCTTGTTCGTACCTAATACATTCATTTTCTGATGTGTGATTAGGGTTCATCTTACAGCAAACTCCTGTTTTAGCTAAAGAATATAGTATAGTGGTTATAGATATATTATCTAAATTTCTTTTATCTATTATTTCACTAATTGTAGGGATTATTCTTAACAATTGTTTTCTATGATTATCTGTTAAACAATCTACATCTTTTTTGAAATGACTAAAGTATATCGTTATTTTTTTGTTTATATCTTTATTGTTTGAAGTATACAAATTGTTTATTTTTTGGATGAAAGTGTTAACTGCTTGATCTGTTGTTGAATTTTTTTGTTGTGTTTTGTTAGTAAAGCTTGGAGGTGGATTTTGTAGTTTCCTAATGACAGCGTCTTGTAAAAACTGTTGATGATGTCTGTTACTAGCTTCACATTCAGCAGTAGTTTGCCAGTAGTTTTGTTGTTGGGGTTGTAAAAAATCACCGGTATGCTGATAGGCTACATATTCAGTAGGATTTTGCCAATAGTTTTGTTGTTGGGTTTGTAAAAAATCACCAGCATAATTATCCGCACCTCCAACAGGATTTAGCCAAGGGTTATGGTGCTGCTCTCCTATAGCTCTAACAGAAAGAACATTATGTTGTGAATTACCAGGAATAAATTCTGCTGCATTATGGTCTAACGAAGATGTAGGATGTATAGCTCTAACAGAACGATCATTATGTTGTGGATGACAAGAATTAATTTCTGGTGGTGCATTATCATTTAGCAGTGATCCTACTAAAGAAGTGGAAGTGGCGCTAGTTGTGATTTGTTGATAAGGTTGTCTAGAGATATATGGATTACTCATAACATCGTCCTTGAAATAGTTATAGATAAGTAATTAAAGAGTATTTTTT
>CAKMZJ010000193.1 GCA_929200395.1 Candidatus Gorgonimonas eunicellae
TTGATTTAGTCGATACTAAACCTGTTACACATTATGCACATTTAATTTACTTCTGTGTTTTCATTTGCGCTAGTATGTTTTTTATAAAATAGTGTTCATACTCTAATTCTTCACACTCTAATTCTTCACACTTAAATTTAGGATGAAAAATTTTCTTACATACACCGCATCTAGTTATTCCGTTGCTCATCATTTCTTTGATACAACTTTTATGCACTTTATGACTACAGGGTAGTATTGAACATCCTGTAAAAGCATCTTCTAAGCAAATAAAACATGCCTCATGTGCAGAACCAGCTCGACATTTATGGTTGTTTCTTAAATCTACATCGAGACAAACACCACAGACATCGCAATGAAAAGATCTATTGCCATTAATTCTACAAATACCACAGTCTTTACAATGATATGGATTATCTGTTGTATCTGTTAAATGTTTACAGAGATTACAAGAGTAATCAGCGAATTCAGTACCGCACCTTATGCAAGAATGAAAAGTTTCTGGATCAAAATCTTGTTCATAATTACATATTAAGCATTTTAATTTTGTAATATTGTAAGACTTCAATTTATCATATTTACAAGTTTTTGGTCTTTGATAATCATTATTGTGGCATCTATGGCAACACCAGTATTTATCGCAATTACAATCGTATTTCATTAAACATTTACGATTGTATTCAGTACACTTTGGCTTGAAATTATCATTATTATGCTTTAATATATCTTGAATAATCTCTTTTTTTGCAGTTATAGTAGATATATCGTTATGGAGCATTAGAAGTAGTTTTATCTTTATAGCATTAAAGTTGGCTTGAGAATTAAATAATAAATCAACTAAAAACTTATTAAGATAGACATTTTCTATGTTAATATTGTCTAATTCCGAATTATCTAAAGCTTTAGTTTCAGATGATAGCTTGTTATCGTTTATATTTGTTAGGTTATTAATACAATCGTTAACATTAATTTGAGCCGATTTAAATTTATATTGTAGAGGCATTAAATTTTTACTAATATCATCTGTTTCGGTATTCGTAAAGTTGTTTACTAATTCCAAAGTGTAATCGATAAATTCCCATTCAGTAACTAAACTTTTTTGCTGTAATAAATTAGTTCTAGCGTCTACAAAATGATGAAAACCATTAAAGTCGGTTACTGCCTTGTTACAAAACATTAAATTAAGAGTTATTTCCTTAGTGTTTTCATTTAAAGAAACCTTATTTATTAAAGCTATAGGCAATCGTATGTCATTAGTATTTTTTTGAGTAATACAATCAGGTATAAAAATTACAGTTCTTGCTTGTTCTATTGCTTTAAATATTAAAAATTGTAATTTAGTAAACTGCTCTTTAGTTATGCTTTGATCGGTAGCATTAAAGTCATTAGCTATTAACAAGAGATCATTTATTGTAGAAACAGCTAGTTTTAAAAATTTATTTGTGTTGTTAAAATCATTATTTATCATATTAATATTTTCATGCAGAAACAAGCTGTAAGTTCCAGTTATAGCTTTATGAATTTGTGCTTTTTTTTCTGCTTCTAAAGAATCAGCTAAATTATGTTCTGATAAATAGTTATTAAAAACTTTCGAGTACCTTGCAATTTCCTTATAAATTAAATTAGGATTTTCAATCAACGTACCACAATCTTGTATGCTAGGACTAGTATAGTGGTAGTCAAGAAATCTATTCGTACATAATATTTTACTATTAGAAATATCATAATTGAGGCTTTTTATACCGTAATAGCTTCTAGGCACAAGAGCAAATAACATGTTTGCGCTTTTGTATGCGATATCGGTTTCTAAATTGATTGATTGGGTTGCTGATTGATTAGAAGCTATATACTGGTAAGTTTTTATAGTATCAGCTTCTACATCTACGTCTACATCTAATTTATAATTTCTATAAATTATAGTTCCTGTAGAATTATAATTCTTATCAGAATAAGTTAATAATTGCTTGATAATTAAGCTTCGTGCTGGAGAGGAAATTATTAAAATTATCCATATCAGAACTTTAATAGTATTTTTTATTGATATTTTCATGAGCCTGTTAAATTATTTTTAAATGTTATAAGTTGAATAAAATGTAAATAGTTTCCTACCTTTAAAAATAGATACGATTTTAATTATAAAGTTCACTTATTTTATTTTCAGGAAAGGGTGGGGCACCTTTAGCACTAAATATTAACTAAGTAACAGAAAAGTACTTAGTTGTGGAGGCTGTTTTACTTTAACTTATCTATTTATTAGCATTAAAGTTTGGCTTTCTTTTTTTTACTAAAATTAGAGAGATTGAAACTAACGATGGTGTTATTATTTTTGACGACACTATTTAAGAAATATACACGTGGCAGCTGGAAATGCGGGTTTTCAGCAAGTGATTATAAGTTTTTAGCTAAGGCAGTGTTTCGCAGGTTTAGTGTCGACTAAATCAAGAAATACTAACGCAGGATAAAGGCTTAGAAGCCTTGCCCTTCGGGGGCTATTAAAAAGATTTACTTCATCGTTAAAACACCTAGAAATGCACTTGCATTCCTGCAGTATTTTGCCTTGAATTAAACTATTTTACCTAGCCCTGAAACCTAGCATTTTCATCTGCCACGTGTATATACACATGGCAGCTGAAAACTAGCATTCCCAACTGCCACATGTATATACAACTACTAGGTGCATATTTCAAAAATTAACTTTGCTTAATACCTTG
>CAKMZJ010000194.1 GCA_929200395.1 Candidatus Gorgonimonas eunicellae
TTTTAGTTATAAAGAAAGCACTGTAAATAAATTACTCGAACTTGGAGCTAACATACATCACCAAAATAAAAATAAAGACACAGCTATACATTATGCTACTTTTCATGGACATTATAAAATTGTAAAATTATTGCTAGAATATGGGGCAGATATAAATAAACAAGGTGAATTTGGATATACCCCACTTCACGATGCTGCTCAAAAAAATTATGATGAAATTATTCAGTTATTAATTACTAGGGGAGCTAATTTAGAATGTAAAAATTACAAAAATAGAACTCCTCTTGCAATAGCCACTTATTTTAGCAAAACAAAAAATACTGTAACTAAATTATGCGAACTCGGAGCTGATCCTACTAATATATCTATATTTCAAAAATGGAGGTTATCGAATGATATGCGCAAACATATTAATATGCTCCAACAACAAACAAAAAATATAGAAAAAAAACAACCCATAAATATTAAAAATACAAAAATTTATAAACTAATAAAAAAACTTAAATTTAATTTTAATCAATATAAAAATACTACTATGTGATTTTATTATTTAGACCAATATCAGTATTGCTATTTAAGGCAAGAAGTTTAATAATTAATACACACTATAAACTTATCGTTTAAACTTCTATTTATATTAGCTTTAAATAGCACTATTAAAACTAATATCTATTACCAATATAATAACTAATAAGTAATAATATGAACTATTTTTTATCATTATTTTTTTTTATTCAACTTGCAATAACAGCAGAAGCTATTGCTGCATCAAGCAATACTAAAGATTCTGATGTTCGTAATCTTTCATTAAAAGATCAGCAGACTGAAAACTCTAATTATTGTAAAATTATAGAATCATGTTTACAGGGAGATTTAGCTTTATTTCTTACTGAATTTGAAAAACATAAAGCAATAATTAAAGATATTTGTAATTTAGAGAATGAACCTTTAATTATATCTGCTGTTAAAGGTGGTAATTACAAAATAGTAAAAGTTCTTCTTGATAATGGTGTAGATATTCATAGTCTAAATAAAGATAAAAACACCCCGCTTCACCTAGCTGCTTTAACTGGCAATTATAAACTTGTGAAATTATTGCTTGAATATGGTGCAGATATAAATAAAACAGGCGAACTTAAATTCACTCCTATTTTATATGCTGCTCAACAAGGCTATGATGAAATTATTCAGTTGCTATTTGATATAGGAGCTAACTTAGAACATCAAGATATTTACGGCAGAACTCCTTTATTATTAGCTGCTCGTTTTAGCAAGAAAGAAAGCACGGTAAATAAACTACTAGAACTTGGAGCTAACATAAATCATCAAACTAAAAATAAATACACAGCTCTTCACTTAGTTATGGAAAATAAAAACCATGAAATTGTAAAGATTTTGCTAGATAATGGGATTGATATAGATAGTCAAGATAAATATAAAAACACAGCTCTTCACACAGCTACTTTTTATGGATATTATAAAATTGTAAAATTATTGCTTGAATCTGGGGCTGATATACATAAAAAAGCCAAGCTTGGGTACACTCCACTTTGCTTTGCTAGCCAAGAAGGTCATGACGAAATTATTCAATTACTAATTGATAGAGGATCAAACTTAGAGCATCAAGATTACTATAGCAGAACTCCTTTACTATTAGCTGCTCGTTTTAGCAATAAAGAGAGCACTGTAAATAAATTACTCGAACTTAAAGCTAACATAAATCATCAATCTAAAAATAAAAACACAGCTCTTCATTATGCTACTTTATGTGGAAATTATAAAATTATTGAATTATTGCTTAAATATGGCGCTAATATAAATCACAAAGGTAATATGGGAACTCCTCTTCACTGTGCTGCTCAAACAGGTCGTGATGAAATTATTCAGTTGCTATTTGATAGAGGAGCCAATTTAGAGTATAAAGATTTTCAAAATATAACTCCTCTTGTGATAGCCACTAATTTTAGCAATAAAAAAAGTACCGTAACTAAATTATGTGAACTTGGAGCTGATCCTAATAATATATCTATATTTAATAAACTGCTTATGTCAAGTGATATGCGTAATCATCTTAATATTATTGTTCAGCAACAAACAAAAACTATAGGAAAAAAACAATCTAAAAACATTCATCCTTACATAGCTACTAAAAAAGGTCATCGTGAAGTTATTCAGTTAAAAACAATCATTAATCATTCAAAAGATAAATATTTATAAACTAATAAAAAAAACTTAAATTTAACTTTAGCCAATATAAAAATACTATTATAAAAATTATTTTATAAACTAATATCTATTATAAATAGACAACTAAATAAGTAATAATATGCAATATTTTTTTTCCTTAATTTTATTTTTTTATTTTATTTCAATCGCCATAGGTGCTGAATCTAGCGATGTTAACAATTCTGATGCTCAAAATATCTTAATAAAAGATAAGCAATTAGAAAACTCTAACGAGAGTGAAATTATAACAGCATGTTTGCAAGGAAATTCAGCTGTATTTTTAACTGAATTTGAAAAAAATAAGCAAATCATCAATAATATTTTAAGTGCAGATAATGAGCCTATAATTATCTCTGCTGTTAAAGGTAGAAATTACAAAATAGTAAAAGTTCTTCTTGATAATGGTG
>CAKMZJ010000195.1 GCA_929200395.1 Candidatus Gorgonimonas eunicellae
CTAGGTGCTTTACAGAAAAAAGTATGCTGTTGTTATCTATGGCACCGCATAGAATTAAAATAATAAAAGAAGCTAAGCAAGAAATACAACAACTGTTTGCTGATTTTGAATTATTTCTTAGTGGTTATCAGCAGTATTTACAATTAGGTATACAGCCTGAAACAGATAGGGAAGAATTGCAACAAAAATTAGCTGAAGCAGAAAAATTAACAGCTGAATTTAACGACATCAAAACTCGAGCTAATAATCATATCGATAATATCTTACAGCAATTTACTAATGTTGCCAACCAAACAATACCCAAAGGTGATTTCAGCCAATTATTACAAAATACAACTAAAATATTTACCGATATGCAAAAGCTTAACATACCTAAAACTATCGATGAAATTAATAGCTTACATGATATCATCTTGTGGATTCATCAAGAATTTATTAATGATTTATTACCTGTTGCAATTAACTCTCATTTAGGAATTATTACTAAATATGAGAAAGTTATTTCAATAATATTTTCGGATATACAAGAAAACATAGAACTAGAAACAATATGTGTTAACGCATTAAAGGATCTTAAATCTCTTCATAAACCAAAAGTTGTCATAATGGAAAATGCGATCATAGCAATAGCAAAACTAGGTAATCATGCATGTACTATAGAAATGCTAGAAGATGCAGGAGCAGGGAAAGAAAGAACATTAAGGTTAAGATTATCTGACAATTTTATGAAAAACTATAATTATCAAGGAAAACTGAAACGATTTTGGTTTTTTACACAGTTATTACATAATATTGGCTTTGCTGATAATGCATCTGCAATCAAAATATCGGTAGAAGAATCTACGGGAATACTTACAATTACAATATTGCATATAAAAACTACAGAAATAATGTTTAGTAAGTTATCAGATTTAATTACAGTATTAAATTCAATTAAAGATATAGATCTATTTTTAAATTATTCATTAACTAGTCAAGAAAATATTAACTGGGATTTTTCTATATTGAAACAGAAATTAGCTGATATAACCTCGATAGAAAATCAACAATATTTTGATAAATTAATTGTTAGATATTGTTGTCAATTTGAAGTTAATGAATTTATCTATCTTAATACAAATAAATTTAATCAGCTATTTGAAATAATTAGCATATTAAAAAGTAAAAAAAATATTAGCCTAATTGAAATAGAGCATCTGTTTAAGTATATCGATGGAATTGATCAAGAAAAGTTATTCTTCTATTTATTAGAAGCTAATATTATCTCAATTATAGACTTTGTTAAGATAAAGCATCCCGATTGGTTTGAAGATAAAGAAGTAATACTCAAACTGCTTGCCATTAATGGTATGCTGTTTAAATATGTAGGGCTTAAACTATCTAATGATCCGAGTGTTGCGTTACTAGCTATTAGCAAAAACATTAAAGCTGTACAATACATTGGACAAAAATTAATTAATGATAATCAATTTATATTAAATTTTATTGAAATTATAAAAAATACGAGTGATGACATTTATCTAAATTATAATTATATTCCTAGTGAAATATTAAAAAATAAAGATGTTCTTTTAGCTGTCTTTGCTAAAAACCCCAACTTATTTAACATACTTCATCATAAATTCAAACCAGATTGGTTGATAGATAAAGAAACTTTAATTAAATTAGTTTCAATTAAAGGTCAACTTCTTGAATTTGTTGAACCTGAATTATGTAATGATATAAATATTGTATTACCAGCGATTACTCAGGACATTAAAGCTATACAATATGTTGGACAAGATCTAATTAAGAAAGATAAATTTATCTTACAGTTAATTGAATGCATAAATAAATCATATAATGATGACGGGTTTGATTTAGAAGATATTCCTAGTGAATTACTAGCAAATGAAGATGTTCTTTTAGCAATAGTTAGTAAATACCCTGAATTTTATTACAAACTTACTGAGGTATTTAAACTAGATTGGTTTGTAAATAAAGAAATAATGATCAAACTAGTTTCCCTTAACGGATTATTATTAAAATATGCAACTAGATTACGTAATGATTCAGAAGTTGTATTATTAGCTATTAGCCAAAACTTTAATGCTATACGATATATTGGGGAAGACTTAATTAATGATAATAATTATATTTTAAAAATTATTGAGTGTCTAAAAATAGTACCTAGTAATGATTTAATAATATTAGAAAATATTCCTAGTGTGTTAATAAATCGTAAAGATTTTATTTTAGCTATAATTGATAATAATCCTATTTATTTTAACTTCTTTTGTATGGAATTTAAGAACGATAAAAATATTGCTATGCTAATACTCAAGAAGGATATAAGTTTTATAACCTACTTTAATGATAATCTTATATATAACGATGAAGATATACTTTTACTCATTATTAAGGAAGATCCTAATATCTTTAATACAGCTAATAAAAATTTACAAAACAATAAAAAGTTTATTTTAAAAGCTATAAAAGCAAATTTTTGTGTATATAACTTTATTAATGATAACTTTAAAAACGATATAGAAATTTTACAAGCCTACAACGCAGCTAAAAAATAATTTTTATTACAATTCAGTAATAACATTCAAATATAATCTGCCGTA
>CAKMZJ010000196.1 GCA_929200395.1 Candidatus Gorgonimonas eunicellae
ACAAGGCACCTACTTTGTAAATTTAGTGGTGCTAAATTAAAAAGTAGTAACACAGTTTAAAAGCTAAAAAAACTTGCCCTGCAGGAGCAATTAAAAAGATTTACTTCATCGTTAAAACATCATAATATTCTTTGTTTCCAAAAATTTTTAACAGAAGTATACCATTTATTTACAGCATATGAATGGTATATAAAATAGCATCACTATCCTTCATACCAAAAACCTAAACAATACATTACCTAAATATGACAATTCCAGCTAGAACGATTTATTACAAGCCCATACCATCATAGCTTTAAATTAAACCACATACAATATTATTATTTATTGAACTTTTTCTTTTTTAAACTAACTAACATATTAGATTATAATATCTATTTTATGTGGATACAAAAGCAATTTTCTGCTTTGGATATTAATCAAAATATTTAATAATGAATAAAAAACAGGATTTTAATGATGAAAAAAAACTATAGTTTTATTTTATTTGCTATATTATTTATTAGCAATGCATTCGGGTTAATAGCTAATCTTAACTCACAAACAAAAGTTACTAATAACTTTAATAAAACAGGGGTAATTCTTTATAATGAATATGACTCTGATTTAGAAATAGGTTCTAACATCATAAAAACTTACAGTTATATAGATTTAACATCAAAAGATTCACCTAAGATAGATACTAATAATCTAGAACTAAATAACAGCCTTGAAAACTTAGAACCAAATTCAATATCTATTTTAATACCAAGAAAAACAGAGTACACAAAAGAAATTAGTATTCAAGCATACGAAGATGTATTATTAAGAATGTATAATACTGTTAATCTACAAAATACTAAGTTAAATTTGCAACCAACATCAGAGCCATTTTTAAATGCTATAGAGTCTTATTTGGTAGCTAATACATTAGAAAACTCATTTGATACTCAAAAAAAAGCAAAACTTGCAGGTGCTATACTTGGATCTCATGCTTTATTTATGCCGCAAAATAAATCTACTATAAATAAATTTAATGGTGTTGGTAGAGTATTAAGCACCCCTATCACTTATATAAATGATCTTTTGCTCGAAAAAAATGATTTTACTAATAATGAAACTATAACGGAAAAACAAATTGCTAGCTTGCAGAACTTAATATTTCAAGAAATGCAGAAAGCTAAAACAGTTGTTTTTATTCCTGAATGCATGTCAAACAAGCTTTCTGATAATCAAACGTCTAGAAGTATCAGATTACCTTTAGCTATAATAAATAAAATAGATTTAAACCCAGAAGATAACACTATTAATATCGAATTTTTAACTAGTAAAACAGCTGAAAATAATTTTGGGGGTTACTATAACTTTCTTAATGCTAGACAATCATTCTTTCAAGATGAAGCAAACACAGATAATCAATGGGAATTTATTAATTATACATTTAAAATAGGTTTCAATAACACTAATACATTTAATAAATGTTATAAAAACCCTTCAATATATTATTACCAAGTTAGCAACATCAATATAGAACCAAACGGTATTGTTAATACTCAACAACTTAATGATACTACTAATAATAGACCACCTCAAGATAGACTTACTTCTACGGAATACTTGCTAAATTCAGATTTAACTAAGATAAATTGTTATAATGATATCCAAGAACAAAATAGATTAAGTCAAGCTACCCTACCTTCTGGTGAAGATTTACAAAACATAGACAGTAGTTATGAGCAACAAATTAAAGATTATTATGAAAAAAATGGTTCTCCTTGTAATCACTATAAACGTAAATGTCTGGTTAAAATAGAAGACGATGATAAATTTTATCCATGCCATAGATGCTATAATACGAAAAAAGTTATCACAGATAGAAAGCTTAGAAAAAAAGCAATAACTGTAACTGCATTAAAATGCTTAGAGTGTAGACATGAACAACTTTTTGATCCAGCAACAGGTAGTAATTGTTTGAATTGTGGTGCTAAATTTGCGGTATATTACTGTGGTTCTTGTAAACATTTAACTGGTATGGATGATCATCCATACCATTGTGAAAAATGTAACATTTGTAGAATACATGGAGATAGATCCTTTCATTGCGATATTTGTGGAGTATGCCTAGATGTGCAATTAAAAAATAACCATAAGTGTCGTGCCGGTTCTGAACATGATGATTGCTGTATTTGTTTAGAGGATGCTTTTACAGGATGTCAAATTTTACCTTGTAGCCATAAGGTTCATAAAGAATGTTCTGTTCAGATGATTAGAAGTGGTATAATGCGCTGCCCCGTATGTAATGAATCATTTGCACATAAACTAGAACGAAGACCTAGCTACTAGCATAAGAGGTATGGTAATTAATAAGTTGACTATTATTAATGTATCTTGTATCCATGTTTTACTAAAGATTGCCGTAAAGCCTCGCCCTTTAAGGCGGGGTAGTTCAGGTCATTAACAATTATCAATTTTAAATAAAGTTCTTCTTTTATTAAGAAACTTATGGTTCTGCATATTAGCTACAAATACATTTGGATTTATTAATATACACGTGGCAGATGGAAATGCTAGGTTTCAGGGCTAAAGAAAAAGATCT
>CAKMZJ010000197.1 GCA_929200395.1 Candidatus Gorgonimonas eunicellae
CTTAAACTAATATAAATAACAAAAATAAGAACAAATATGTTATCGATAAATGAAGTAGTTAATGTTCAAAATGCAATTCCAGCAGCTTATGCTCAAACTGTTGTTATAGAAGAGCAAGGCAATCCAAGCAATGAGACTTTACCTAGTTATAACGACGTAATACAATCTTTTTTAAAAACAGAAGATGATATAGAGAAACCATCTTTGGATGAAATATCTATGTCTCCGTATTATAATAACTCTGATAAGTTAAATGTAATTATTTCTCAACCAAAAAGTACGCAATTAAATAATCTTGATGATTTTAAAATTAAAGGAATATTAGGTGGATTTAAAAATATTTCTGAATTTAATCTTTCAGATGATTATTTATCCTTTTCGCAGAAATTATGTTGCTATCCATTATTATCTTCTAGTGGAAATTTATGTCCTGTAACTAATCAACTAGCAATATTTGATATTGAAGATCAGCCAAAAGATACAACAATATATTCTAAAAAACATAAATTAGCTGTTAAAAAGCTTATTTTAAGCCCAGATAATAGTAATTTTATTGTTTTATACACTGATAATGATGCTGGTAAATATGATGACGAATTATACTTAGTTATGGATAAAACTCCTGATTCAGTTGAACCATTAAAAAATAAGAAATTCAATTTTGAAGTTAAAATTAGCAACCCTTTGAAAAAAATAGATTCTATTCACTACGATGGCAACCAATTATATATTATAGGAAAAGAAAATAATAAAAAAAGCCTACAAGTTAGCTATATTGAGAAAACTAATACAGAAGAAAGTGTAGTATGGAAAGAAATAACTAGTTTTGATGATAACTTTTATGAAGCTAAATTTAGTGACGACGGTTCTTTTTTATTTTTGACTTCTAATAACAACGAGCTATCTATATTTTCTAAAGCTACCAATTGGTCAAAAATAAAAACAATAACTAATTTAAAAAGTTTTCCTATAGATATAGATTATTGTTCTGAACTTATGGTATTTATTGTTGACGGACAACTTTTAATTAAAGGTATAAAATCTGATGTTAGTTTTTCAATAGAAAATAAAGATACAAAATTTACCACCGCTTGTTTTATCCCTGAAACTAAAGATTTATTAGCATTTAACACAAATGCAAAAGTATCATTTTTAAAGCATTTAGTTGAGGATAAAAGTTTATACAATATTATAAAAGAGAAAAAAATGGACTATATTGTAAAGAAAGCATATTTCACAAAAAGAAACAATAAGAAATTAATAGCCCTTGTAAATTATGAAGAACGTAGTAAATGTGCGAGGTGTGCTGGTTGTGTAGGTGTGTTTTTTGGATGTCCTTCTTTATTTAGCTTACTGTTTTCTCCTGTATTTCTTTCAGCATATTCATCTTGCTTCCAGGTGAACCCATTTATTGCCGCAAATGTAATTCCAGCTGTAATATATAGTACTTCTTCTTTTTTTGTTGGGTTGGGGCTTGTGCTGATCGGAACAATAGGGGCATGTTGTAGTGACATAAACTCAATTACAGGAGAAATTATTAATGTTGAGTATAAAGAGTAATATAACAATTACAATAAAAAATTATTATTTTTAATTTTAAAAAAATTATTATTTTTTTAGTTCTATTATCTTTATTTAATGTATGGGCAAAATCACATAAAGAAGCTTCACACAGTTTGCTAGAGGAAGACTCTAGTTCTGATGAAGGTTATAGCTCCGATGAAGGTTATAGCTCTGATGAAGGTTATAGCTCTGATGAAGGTTATAGCTCTGATGAAGGTTATTTTTCAGATTTAAACTGAAGTTTATTTTTTATTTAGTATTAAAAACCTGTATCATTGATTAATGTAATAGTTAATAATTTTGGAGATTTCTACTCAAGATGAAATGTATTTTCTGTGAAATATCTACTAGGAGTATACCTAGTAAAATAGTATTTGAAAATGATAAGATAATAGCATTTAACGATGCTCACCCTGTAGCTCCTACACACATATTGTTAATTCCTAAACAACACATAGATTCTATTAATAATACGACTGAAGAGGATCAGCTGCTTTTAGGCGAGCTATTATTAGAAGCAAAAAAACTAGCAAAAAAATTAGAAGTTAGCGATGCAGGATATCGATTAGTAATTAATACGAATGAATATGGGGGGCAAAGTGTCAATCACTTACATGTGCATTTGTTAGCCAATAGAAAAATGACATGGCCGCCAGGATAGTAATTTAAGGTATGAGGATGTTACGTAAAAGTATTTTTTATAATGTGGTATCTCCCTAAAGCGAGGTCGCTACCGCCATTCTCAGCCTTTTTGTATAAAAAGTAGGCAACAGAACAACCTTGGGCTACTCATGTATATTAGAGCCTGCACGCTAGTTGCTCTTTATGCCCACAAGCTGAGTGAGTATCGGCTCAGAATGACGCAGCTAGCCAACACTTCAAGGAGATAACTTAAATATAGGCTATAAAAAAATAAAAAGCAATACTTTTCTATTTTTTTTATTTACTATTTTTTATTTTTATCAAAAAGTGCCGTAAAACCCGTTCCTTTAGGTACGGGATATAAGGCAT
>CAKMZJ010000198.1 GCA_929200395.1 Candidatus Gorgonimonas eunicellae
AAATTAGCAAAGATCCGTAACTATACACGTGGCAGATGAAAATGCTAGGTTTCAGTGCTAAGTAAATTATAGCACTGAAATCTGCTATATGTATGGTTAAATGTATTTGTTTAAAATTGCATAAATTCCATTAGCATTACGTAAATACCCTTTATAGTCTAGACCGTACCCAAATAAGTATTTATCTTCAGTTTCTAGACCAATAAAATCAGCGGTAGAAACTGGGGCAGCTTTGCGATCATGTTTTTTATTTACTAAAACAGCAGAATAAACTTTACTAGCACCTTCTTGTTTGAAATACTCTATTAAAGCTGCTAGAGTTTTACCTTCATCAAGAATATCATCAACAATAAGAACTGTGCGACCTTCTACGTTTTGTAGTTGCTTATACTTCCATTGTAAATCACTACCTGTAGTTTGATTATTGTAACGACTAGCATGTATGTAGGATAACTCTAAAGGAAATTGCATTCTTAGCATTAACTTACCAGTAAAAATCATGCCTCCATTCATAACACTTATGACAATCGGGTTACTGTCTTTAAGTCTTTCTGTAACTTGTTTTCCCATTACATCTATAATATTTTCTACTTGCTCTTCAGAATACAGGCATTCCGCAGTTTGCCAAACCTCATTGATAAAATTTGTAGTGACAGTTGTCATTTTAGCAATTCCTAAGATAATTATTGAGTTGTTTACAATTACAGCTGTATAATCATATAAATATTACACTTGTAGGCAATATTATAAGTAACAGGGATTTTATAACAAAAAGAAGCTTGATGCCATAGGTAAAAGTATATTATTTCACCTATGGCATAGATGTAAGTTGTTGATAATTAAAAATACATGTTTAATGCAACCGATGATATTAATAACCTATGCTAAAGCTTTGCAAATTAATCCTAACCTAATGAGATAGGTATTACTTAAGATGCGAAACTATAAAAAAATTCTACCTTATCATTAAAACATCTTGAAATCTTAGCAAAAACTAGAGGGATACTCTTGTTTTAATATGTCTGTAGCTACTTCTGCTAAAATATGCAATTCATTAAATGCGGTACTTATTTGCTGTTTACTTAAGCTGATATTAGCAGTATTATTTGGTAATGAGTCAGATTGCACAGCAGAAATATTTGTTTTTGCCCGTTTGCTATTTATACTTGCTAGTTCATCAGCAGTCATTTTTCTTTTAGCAATATTTTTTAATATATCTTTCCTTGTTGTTGCATGTATTTTCCTATGTGCTGTTAAAGTACTTAAATAAGGAAATTCTACATTGCAGTTATAACATCGATGTTTTGTTTGATTCTTATGCATTCTTGTATTATGTAATTTTAAACCCCTTTCTGTCTTAAATTCTTTAATACAAGACCAGCATTTATACATGCTAGGAGTGTTACTAGTTATAACTTTTTGGTCTTGAGTCTTTGTAATTGCTATATTAGTGGTAGATGAAGGTTTCATTTTATTTTCTTAATGGTTATAATAAATATTAAACTTGTATATTTTTACTTCAAAGTTCTATACCCATGGCAGTTAAAAATGCTAATTTTTTGTTTCAAAATATATTAGCTTAATAGCTTTTTAGTAAATTTAGACGTAGCATGCTGTGCTACTTTATAAATAGATGTTTCTAGTTTTAATTAGTTCATTTTAGTTTGTATTTTTAATAGTTTATTTTAAATATATAACCTAAGTTAATTAATAACAATAAAGGCTACATAATTTATTTTTCTTTTGTTTTGTAGAAATAATCACTTTATTTTGCTAGTTATCCTATTGTCAATTTGAAAGTAAATATTGTTTTCGTATAGGTTTAGGAAATTTTTCTATAGCATATCTAAGCATTGTCCTTGGCATTTGAGTTTTATATAAATTTAAAAATTTTTTCAATGTACCTATATTTTGTTTACCTACTTCTCTTAACATCCAACCGCAAGCTTTATGAATAAGATCATGCTTGTCGGTCATTAACATGCTTACGATATTAATTGTATACTTAAAGTCTTGCCGTTTTATAAAATACCAAGTAGCAACAATAGATATTCTTTTTTTCCACATGCTTGAAGATTGAGCAAGCTTTAATAGCACGCTTCGGTCTCGACTCCATAAATGACATCCAATAATATGATGAGCAGAAATATCTACCAGATTCCAGTTGTTTATCTGATTTATATTATTTAGATAGAATTGGTAAATGTCTTCTTTAGCTAATGAGTCCATTTTTTTGTATTGTGAAACAAGTATTATTAATGCAAATAGTCGCTCTTCATTAAATTTGGATTGTAATAATTCTTCTATAACAGCTAGAGGCAATCCTATATATTGTTTAGCTATTTTTCTTAAAGTGGGAGTGGTTATACCTAAAAACTGCTCAAATTCTGCATAATCGCTAGGTGATGTTTTAAAAAACCTACTAACCAATTCTGGTGATGAATCTATAGATTTATACAAAATAGTTTCGATACTTTCTCTCAAATTATGTGTATTTTTACTCATATTTAATAATTATCTCAAGTTATGCCGTAGAGAAAGATAGTATAT
>CAKMZJ010000199.1 GCA_929200395.1 Candidatus Gorgonimonas eunicellae
ATGAAAAAAAATACAATTATATTTTTATTTATTCAGTTTCTATTTTTTTCTTCGCATCTACAGGCTTTAAATATTGATGATAAGCAAGATACTGTTGCTGCTCATGGTTATGCTGCTCATGTTGCAACCGAAGAATTAAAACCCTATACTTTTTCTAGAAGAGCACTAGCAGCAAAAGATGTAGGAATTGATATATCTTATTGTGGAATTTGTTATTCCGATGTGCAGTTTGTTAAAGATGAGTTAGCAAATAAACACATGCCTTTAGTTCCAGGACACGAAATAGTTGGTATTGTATCTGCTGTAGGGAGTGACGTTACTAAGTATCAAATTGGCGATAAAGTCGGTGTTGGTTGTCTTGTTGATAGTTGTGGGTGGTGTTATGAATGTAATACCGAGCAACAACAATTTTGTGAGAATAAAACTAATACTTATGGTAGTTATAATGAAGAAACCGGTGAAGTGACTCAAGGTGGTTATTCTGATTACATAGTAGTAAAAGAAGATTTTGTATTAAGAATTCCAGATGACTTAGATTTAGCAACAGCAGCTCCTTTATTATGCGCTGGTATTACTGCTTATTCGGCATTGTATAATTGGGATCTCGACGTTAACGATACCATAGGTGTAATAGGTGTAGGGGTTTTAGGTCGCATAGCTATAAAAATGGCAAAAGTAATAGGTGCTAAAGTGGTGGCATTTACTAATTCTTCTAGTGAATTAGAGGAGATCAAACAGCTTGGAGCTGATGAAGTAGTAGTTGTTGATGATACCAACAAAATAGCGGAAGAGTATAAAAAAAGTTTTGATTTAATAATAGACACGCTACCTGTAGCTCATGATGTTAACTGTTATTTAGAATGCTTAAGTAGAGATGCAACTTTAGTTATTGTAGGTAATCCTACAGAAAAAATATCAGTTAATAGTAATTTGTTAGCTACTAAGAGACGCGGTATAGCAGGCTCGGTCATTGGTGGTATTACTGATACTCAATATATGTTAGAGTTTTGCAGTGAGAATGACATTGCAGCAGATGTAGAAATAATTGCTGCTAATGATATAAACAAAGCATACGAACGTATGTTACGTAACGATGCTAATGATAGCTTTGTAATAGATGCAAGTACTTTTAAAGATATTAACTTGCAAAATTGAGATTTGTGAACACTAGAGTTAAATAAAAATATTTACTTTATTGCTAAAACCGTTTAAATATTCATCATTATCTGGGCAGTGTTTTTCCGAGAATAAATTCTTTTCACTGCTTGGTATATCTTCTTCTTTTGTTAAAGGGTTTTTATCTGTAGTAAATTTATTAGATTTATAATAACTAGGTTTACAGTATTTATAAACAAAACATCCTACCGCTATTGAGCCCACTATTACCCCACCAAGTATTGTAAAAACGCTAGTAGTAGAATAACTGAAGCTATCAATAGGTAATGTATGTATAGCTAATGGGTTGTTAGTAGTGGAATACGCTATGCTATAGCTATTTGTAGTTACTTCAGGTTTGAGTAATGCTAACTCGGCAAAAGTTTCTGTATCTTCCTCGCCTACTATTCTTATATGATGAATAAATTTACCTAAACTGTTTTGTGTTACATTCTTTAACTCTAATGCTGTTAAATTAGCAAAAAATCTTTTGCTATCTACTGGGTAGGAATTAAAATCATAAGCATTACCATGTGTTATTTTTGGGTAACTATAGATAAACGCTTTGTTTTCAGGGTAAGAAACTCCAGCTAAAGCATGCTTTATATATTTACTGTTAAGTTTAGCATACAACCATAATATTCCAGTTATATGTTCTTTATTAGAAAAGTTATCTTGATATATCAATCTTACGTTATCGCCCTCATTAACTGCTGTTGTTTCAGCATGTTGTTTCATAATTACATTTATAAATTTATCTTGTGAATCTTTTTTAGCTTGATCATTTTCAGTTGTAGCAATAGGGGTGTTTGGGGTGTAATCGTTAGCGTCTAGTCCTGCAATAGAAGCAGCGAAATTAAGTTTAATATAGCAAATAGAAATACAAAGTAGTAAAAACTGCAATTTTTTATTGAATTTATTCATTATAAAACGCTCTAAAATATTTTAATTTTTTTATTGTTATTAATTAGTTTATTGTGCATATTACAATTTATAATATTAATTTTCAACTAAGTCATGATAATTTGTTAGTATGGCTATCAGTTTTAGTTTGCAAAGTAACAGTTATCGGATACTACTGTGGTTATTACCGCAGATCACCGCTGCAAACTCGACGCCGACTCTCAGAATAAATTTATTAACTAAAGCACCAGAAACAACTTGGAGTTTTGCGACATCTGCTGTATTGTATCATAATGAATCTTATGCTATTGTTGACAATACACAACAATGTACCACAAAATAACCACAATAAAAGAATTCTGCATCATAATCCAATAAACTATAACCATGTAGAACAAGCATTAGAATATATCACCAGATTTATAAAAAAATAGCTAAATAAC
>CAKMZJ010000200.1 GCA_929200395.1 Candidatus Gorgonimonas eunicellae
AAACCATTTTACTTAGCCCTGAAACCTAGCATTTTCATCTGCCACCTGTATATAAGAACTTTAAGATAGACTTTTAATCTAATAAATAATATTTTTACAATATTAAATTTATAGGAGATCACTGTGCAAGTAGTTATAGAAAATAAGCAAAATCTTGACTTCCAGCCCCCTCAACAACAAGTTGTTAGTAATGCTGAGTTAAAACAATATCGTGTAGATAGTATAAAAAAACAGCATAAATGTAATACTTGTGATTATAGATTTCTTTACCCGTATCAATTAAAAAATCATATAGCAAAACATACAGGTAACGAAAAATATAGGTGCGATATCGATAAATGTAAAAAAAAATTTCTTTCTTTAAAAAGCTTCAAAAAGCACAAAGAAAGTCATGGTGTGTTCTTGAATTATGCATGCTCTATTTGCAATATAACTTTTGCAAACGAGAAAACTTTAACAAACCACAACAGCAAATCAAAACAGCACTTAACTCTAGTTTCATTAAAACATAACAAGTATACATGTGATATTTGTCCAGAAACCTTTTCCTCTAAACACAAAAAAGCATACCATTGTTCAAGAAGGCATCCTGAATATAAACCTTATACATGCAGTGCTTGCAATAAACGCTTTATCACTTTACAAGTTCAAAAGCGTCATGATAAAATAATTCATAATAATAAAACACAAGCTAAATATAAAAATGAAGACAAAGCATTAGAATTAGCAGATAAATCTCTGCCTTCTATAGAAGAAACTATTAATGAAGATAATAACCAATATCAACTATCAGAATGGTCAGATGATTGTCAGTCAGATATTGAGTCTGAAGAAGATTTTATTAATGAAAATGATATTGGTGATATAAATGATAATATCAATGAACTTAAACAAATGATGGGGTTGAACGGTACCTAAAAATCAACTATTAACAATTTCCATTAATTTATCGAAGCTATCAACTACATCATAACGCACATCTTTATGGTTAAATTTTTTCTTCAGAGTATCAAAAAACTTACGAGCACAGTCTATTTTAATGCTTTCAGTTTTTCTTAATTGCATACTAGATAACGAACCTTTAGTTTCGGCAATAAAATAAATATGTTTTACTTTGCCCTGCTTAAAACTTATAGCCCAATCTGGATTATAACTACCAACTGGTGTAGGAATAGTAAATTCTTTAGGTAATTTAGCATAAACTACAATATCATCACTTATATCTAAATTTTTTGCAAATTGTTGTTCTATCTTAGAATCTGCGATTAAGTAATCGTAGATATGTTTTTTTAGTGGTCCCATAGCAGTAGTAAAATCTTGCTGATATTCTGCCAATGTCGACTATGTAGGTGCTTGTAATATTTTAAGGATAGGGCATACCCAGTTAGCCTGTTGAGATATAGGGTTCGTTAGAACACTAGCACAGGAAGCACTTGTTTAATCAAGAAGCCCCGTCCTTTAGGTCGGGGAGCATGTCACAATCTCAATCATTAAGTAATAGCCCTATATCTTCATCATCAGAATCTGTTCTTAGGCTAAAAAATTTTTCTTTTTTTGTGAGTTCTTCTAAGCTAAACAAAATATTTTCATCAAAGTCTGTTTTTATGTCAAAAATATTATCTTCTTCTTCCATTACTTGCTTTATACAAGGCATAGTATCATCGTTAATATCTAGTTTTATATCAGGAATAGTATTATCTAGTAACGGGGCATCTTTATTCTTATGTGTGTTTTTATAGTGCATCTTCATAGAGGATTCAGCAGTATAGCTTTTATCGCAAGCATTACATTGGAAAGGTTTAGCTAAGCTATGATCTTTTGAATAATGCTGGTGTAGTTTTCTTTTTATATTAAAAATTTGTTTGCAATACCTGCAATTGTATTTTACATTGTCTGTATGTATTTTTAATGTTTTATGCCTTTTTAGGTTTGAGCTACGATTAAATTCTATATTGCAAGTTAAGCATATAAATTTCTTGCCTTGATGAATTTTTTTATGTCGCTTTAATATAGTTTCCTGATTAAATTTTTTATCACAAATGTTGCAAGTGTATCTTCTTTCATTTTCATGTCCTACTATATGATTACGTAACCAACTCGGAAAATTAAAGCTTTTAGTGCAACCCTTAAAAGTACACATATACTTTTTAAGATTGTTATTAACTTCTTTATTGTTGCTATCAATAGTATTAACTGGTTGTTGGTTGTTTTGTAAGTATGGATTATTTGTTATAGATGTTTGCATAGATAAACTTTACTAATTTAATATTGTGTAAATATCTATTAGAGAAAAAAATGAGCATAAAGTTCTACTAAGCTTTGTTGAATAAGAAAAATAAAGCTTTGATATTTGTTACAAAAATGGTAGAGTTTGTGTTATGCTTTGATTTTTTAGAC
>CAKMZJ010000201.1 GCA_929200395.1 Candidatus Gorgonimonas eunicellae
TATCAAGATAATTTATTTTTATTTCAGAGTTCATTTTTGAATACCATATTTATAATATATGGTATATGATATATTATAATTTTATAAGTTCATTTTTTGATGGCTCGTGAAATTTCTTGATCATGCCTAAGTGTTTCGTGAGCAAACATATATGAGTTTCGGTTGATTTTTATAGCTTTTAACATAAACTGTTTGTTGTTTTTTAATTCATCACTAGCGTTTTGTATTAAAAAAATACCAATATTCATGCTTTCTAAAATAAAATTTGCATCATTTTTTAATTCATCACTAGCATATTTAAACGTTGAATCATCAACTTTGACAGCTAATAAAACAGTAGGTTTATTATTTTTTAATTTATCGCTAACATGACGTAAATTAACAGGATTTTTTTTAATTGCTTCATGTGCAATTTCTATATCACCTCTTACTTCAATATTAAAATATTTAAATAGAGAAAAATGATTATTAGCTATAGCTATAATAATCTCTTTGCTATTTGCTATGTTAAGATCTATATTTTCTAATGACTTTTTATGGCTTTCTGGTAATATTGCAATAAGTTTTAATAAAAATTCTTTACGATAAATCAACCTTGTTTTAACATATTTTAAAGCTCTAGTATTATATTTAATTGCAGTTAGTAAAACATCTTCGTCATCAAGAAATTTAGGATCAATATACTCAAGCAATAAATCATTATGAGCAACTATTTTTAAGACGTGTTTTTTATCTGTAAACCAAGAAGGATATTTCAGTTTAGCGGGCTTTATAAGTGATGTAATATTAACATATCGTAGTGCTTCATAATTATTTTCAATGGCAGCGAATACAACCTTTTCGTTATTTTTTAAGTTATCGCTAGCATACTTTAGTGCCTTACCATTATTTTTTACAGCAGTTAAAACCATATCTTTATTATTATTTAATCCTTTGCGAGCATATTTTAGTGCTAAACCGGAACTGTTACATGCCACTAACATTAGCTTAGCATCAGAGTGTAATTCATCGTCAAAATATACAATTAGTTCTCCATTATAAGCAAGCATTTCTAGTATATTTTCTTTGTTTGTAAACCAATAACTGTATTTGTTTTTTATAAAATCTATAAAAGGAATAACGTTATTTATTAATAAAATATATAATAATTTTTTTTCATCTTTTATATCTATATAAGATAAAATCAGTTCAACCTCTTTATCAGTAAGATTTTTATAATATGTACTGATATTATTGTTTAAATTTTTACCTTGTTCAAAAAAAGGTGTATAATTTGCAAAATAAATATTTTCAAAAGCCGATATATTTGATTGCTTATAACCTAATAAGAAAACTGATATAGCAAATTCTTGTTGATTTTCTTCTGAAGTAAGATTGTAAATTTTTTGATTTAATGTAGAAAAATTCCATTTAGCACCTTCTTCTAAATTGATTTTTACATCATTCAGATCAACATCTAGATTAGATAGTGTATTTAAAACTTTAATTAACTGTGAAAATTTCTCTAACATTTCTTTTTTAGTTTCTATATGCGATACTTCTATTGAAATAATTCCAGTAGACTCCTCTACTAATACTTTCATCTCATCAGCATTATCAGCAAAACTAATACAATGTAATAGTTGCGCGCAAAACCAAAAACGCTTTAGTTTTCCTTGGAAGTTTTTTGTTTCTTTGAAATTATCAGATAATCTTAATCTTAATGTTCGACCTTTATTTGCTTCTGCTTGTTCTAGCATTTCGATAGTACAGGCATGAACACCTAATTGTGCAGTTGCAATAATAGCATTATCCATTATAACAACTGCAGACACATGACTAATTAGAGGATACATAGAATTAATACAGAAGTTTTCGATAGTTTTTTGTTCTTCAGTATCAGAAAATACTATTGAATAAATTTTTCCATATCTAGTAACAGCACCTAAACCAGAGTTAATAGCCACAGTATATATAGCTTTAATAAACCCTTGATGAATCCATAAAATGCTATCATGTAAACTACTAACTTCATTGATGGCTTTGGGTATATTAAGTTTTTGCGTATCGGCAACTATTTTAGTTGCATTTTGTAATAATTGACTGAAATCACCTTTTGGTATTGTTTGGTTAGCAACATTGGTAAATTGCTGTAAGATATTATCAAGGTGATTATTAACTCGAGTTTTGATGTCGTTAAATTCAGCTGTTAATTTTTCTACTTCAGCTAATTTTTGTTGCAATTCTGTATTATATACTTTAGAATTTATACCTAATTGTAAATATTGCTTATAACCTTGAAGGAATAATTCAAAATCAGCAAAAAGTTGCCCTATTTCTTGTATTGCTTCTTTAATTATTTCAATTCTATGTGGTGCCATAGTTAACAACAGCATACCTTTTTCTGTAA
>CAKMZJ010000202.1 GCA_929200395.1 Candidatus Gorgonimonas eunicellae
AAGATATTTGTAATTTAGATAATGAACCTTTAATTATATCTGCTGTTAAAGGTGGAAATTATGAAATAGTAAAAATTCTTCTTGATAATGGTGTAGATATTCATAGTAGAGATAAAAAGAAAAACACAGCTCTGCACTTCGCTGCTTTATATGGATATTATAAAATTGTAGAACTATTGCTTGAGTATGAGGCGGGTGTAAATAAAAAAGGAGAATTTAAATACACTCCACTTTACTGTGCTATACAAGAAGGTCATGATCAAGTTATGCAATTGCTGATTGATAGAGGAGCTAACTTAGAACATCAAGATTGGGATAACAAAACTCCTTTATTGTCCGCGGCCTGGTTTAGCAAGGAAAAAAGTATTATACATAAATTGCTTAAACATGGTGCTAACATAAATCATAAAACTAAAGGTAACAATACAGCTCTTCACTTAGCTATTAAAAATGGGCATTATGAAGTTATAAAATTTTTACTTGATAATGGAGTTGATATAGATAGTCAAAATAAATTTATAAATACCGCTCTGCACTTAGCTGCTTTTTATGGACATTATAAAATTGTAGAATTATTGCTTGAATATGGTGCTGATATAGATAAAAAAGGCGAGCGTGGATCTACTCCTCTTTGCAATGCTGTTGAAGAAGGCCATGATGAAATTATTCAGTTGCTAGTTGATAAGGGGGCTAATTTAGAACATCAAGATATTTACGGCAGAACTCCTTTATTATTAGCTGCTCGTTTTAGCAAGAAAAAAAGCACTGTAAATAAATTACTCGAACTCGGAGCTAAAATAAATTACCAAACTAAAAACAAAAGCACAGCACTTCACCTAGCTGCTTTTTATGGACATTATAAAATTGTAGAATTATTACTTAAATCTGGGGCTGATATAGATAAAAAATGCAAGTTTGGCTACACTCCACTTTGCTATGCTAGCTTAAAAGGCCATGATAAAATTATTCAGCTACTGTTTGATAGAGGAGCAAACTTAGAGCATCAAGATTATTCCAATAGAACTCCCCTATTCTTAGCTGCCTATTTTAGCAAGAAAAAAAGCTCTGTAACTAAATTATATAACCTCGGAGCTAATCCTAATAATATATCTATATTTAAAAAATGGAAGTTATCGAATGATATGCGTAAACATATTAATATGCTCCAACAACAAGCAAAAAATATAGAAAAAAAACAACCTCAAAGCATTAAAAATACAAAAATTTATAAACTAATAAAAAAACTTAAATTTAACTTTAGTCAATATAAAAATACTGTTATGTGAATTTTATTTTTTAAACCAATATAAAGATTAGCTATTTAAAAATAAAAGTTTAATAGTATCTTTAAATAGTACTATTAAAACTAATATCTATTATAAATATAACAACAAATAAGTAATAATATGCAATATATTCTATCCTTGATTTTATTTTTTCTTTTTATTTCAACTAGCATAGGTGCGGAATCTAGCAACATTAAAGATTCTGATGCTGAAAATATTCTAGTAAAAGATCAGCAAACAAAAAACTCTAATTATTGTGAAATTATAGAATCATGCTTACGAGGAGATTTAGCTATATTTTTAACTGAATTTGAAAAACATAAAACAATAATTAAAGATATTTGTAATTTAGATAATGAAGCCTTAATTATATCTGCTGTTAAAGGTGGAAATTATAAAATAGTAAAAGTTCTTCTTGATCATGGTGTCGATATTCATAGTCCAAATAAAAAGAAAAATACAGCTCTTCACCCCGCTGTTTTTAATGGACATTATAAAATTGTAAAATTATTGATTGAATCTGGAGCTGATATACATAAAAACAACAAGACTGGAGCCACTATTCTTTCATTTGCTGCTCAACAAGGTCATGATGAAATAATTCAGTTGTTAATTGATAGAGGATCCAACTTAGAACATCAAGATAGTCGGGGCCGCACTCCTTTATTATTAGCATCAGCTTTTAGTAAGAAAGAAAGTACTGTAAATAAATTACTTGATTTTGGAGCTAACATAAATCATCAAACTAAAAAGAAAAATACAGCTCTTCACCTCGCTGTTTTTAATGGACATTATAAAATTGTAAAATTATTGATTGAATCTGGAGCTGATATACATAAACAAAATGATCTTGGCTACACTCCACTTTGCTATGCTAGCTTAAAAGGCCATGATAAAATTATTCAGCTACTGTTTGATAGAGGAGCAAACTTAGAGCATCAAGATTATTCCAATAGAACTCCCCTATTCTTAGCTGCCTATTTTAGCAAGAAAAAAAGCTCTGTAACTAAATTATATAACCTCGGAGCTAATCCTGATCATATAT
>CAKMZJ010000203.1 GCA_929200395.1 Candidatus Gorgonimonas eunicellae
TGATAAATTGAAAACACTAGAATAGTCGCTGGATATTTAATACCTGCCCGTAATAACTACAACATTGATAGGGCTTACATCATTATTTTTATCGGAACTCTGTTAGTTCCCCAGTCACCGTGATTAGCTTCAAAAACTCCTTCAACACGAGTTCCGCAATTACTACAGGTAGCTTCATTATTGGCATTTTGAGTTATATGCCATTCTAATATTTCATAATATCTTCTTTTTATAAGCATTTTATGACAATTATGACACCAAGTGCTATTACCGTTTTCATCTATTATATTACCGGTGTAAGCAAATTTTATGCCATAACTTAAAGCTATTTCTCTTGCTTTTTTTAGGGTCTGTGCAGGAGTATGATCGTGATTTTGCATCTTCCAATCTGGATGAAAAGCGGTAAAATGAATTGGAATGCTACAACCTAAATTTTCTACAATCCACTGGCACATGTCATTTATCTCTGACTCAGAGTCGTTTTCATCTGGTATTATTAAATTAGTGATTTCAAACCAAACATTGGTTTCTTCTTTTAAGTATTTTAAGGTTTCAAGTACTGGTTGTAACGAACCACCACATATTTTTTTATAAAAACTTTCCGTAAAAGCTTTTAGATCTATATTAGCAGCATCCATATACTTAAAGAATACTTCTCTAGGTTTTTGACAGATATAACCAGCCGATACAGCTACAGCCTTAATGCCTTTATCATGAGCAGCCTGAGCAACATCAATAGCGTATTCTAAAAATATAACAGGATCATTATAGGTAAATGCTAACGAGCGACAACTTAAACTAACCGCCTTATCAGCTAAATCATTAGGAAGAGCTTGATCTGCCAAGGTGTCTATTTCTCGAGATTTACTCATATCCCAATTTTGACAAAATTTACAGGCTAGATTACAACCAGCAGTACCAAAAGAAAGTACTGGGGTTCCAGGTAAGAAATGATTTAAAGGTTTTTTCTCTATAGGATCAATACAAAAACCGCTAGACCTACCATAGCTGGTAAGTACCATAGTTTTATTAGTATTTTTACGAATAAAGCAAAGTCCAGATTGGCCATCGCGTAATTTACACTCCCTCGGGCATAAATCACACTGGATGCGTCCATCATCTAAAAAATGCCAATATCCTACAGCTAAATCACCTACTTTTTTTCCATTTTCCTACCCTCCTCATAGCGTAGCGGCAAAAAACAAGCTAAAAATAGAGCTGTCTAGCTATTAAGATACTACCTTTCAAGTTAATTATAGCTAATAATCTATTTAAAAATAAACATTCTTTAAGTTGATGTTATTATAGTAGCTGCATAAGTCGATGTATGACGTTATATGTGGGTAAGAGTTGAAAATGCAGGTTTTAAGCTATTGATTATCAGGTTTTACTCAGAGTAGTTTTTTATAAGCTAGCATCAATTAGATCAAGAAGCACTAACTAGGGATAAAAGCTTAGAAACTGAAGCTGTTCGGAGCTAAATAAAAGCTAATATTTTCATCTAATACCTGTATAAAAATCATAACTCTAATTGTATTAAATTATAGTTACTCTATTATTAGCAAGTAAGGGCTCTAATATGGAACGTACTTTTTTTTTGCAGTTTTTTTTTGCAAGTTTACTATTATCATGTAAATCAACTCCTGTGCCAGTCAAACCTATTAATAACTTTGATATAGAAAAGTATGCTGGTTACTGGTATGAAATTGCAAGGATTGATAATAGATTTGAAAAAGGATTGACCAACGTATCAGCAGAATACATACTGATGGGTAACTCCATAAAAATAGTTAACAAAGGGGTAAAACTAGCTGATAACAAATATCACGAGGTTCGTGGTAAAGCTATATTTGCTAAACATAATCATACAGGGCATTTAAAAGTTTCTTTTTGGGGTCCATGGTATGGGAACTATATAATCTTTTATCTAGATAAAAATTATCAATATGCATTCATAGCTGGAGATAGCCATGAATACCTATGGTTATTATCTAAAACTCCTACAATAGATGAATCTATTGTACAACAATTTAAAGAAAAGGCTCAGATTATGGGGTTTGATGTTAATAAAATAATTATGGTAGACCAACAAATAAATATTAGTAAACTACAAGATAAATAAAATAACTTCTTGTCATATGCGACATCTTATACATAAAAACAATTCTAAAAGAGATAAAACATATGACAAATAAAATTTCTTTTAATTATACATATTGAACACAACAATGAATATCAATACAAACTTGCAAAATACAAATCCTAACAGCCAACAACAAGCAACAACAAGCATCCAAGAAAATACAGC
>CAKMZJ010000204.1 GCA_929200395.1 Candidatus Gorgonimonas eunicellae
ATTTATTTTTTAATTGCCCAAGGTAATTTCTCAAACTTAGGCTTTGAATCGTCTGAATAACAGGTTGTATCTTCTGCCTCTCCTACTAATTTAAAATTACTATTTTTAAGATAAACTCCAAAAATATCTTGCTTACTGTCAAAGATATTTATCTGCGATGATGTATATCCTGACTCACTAAAAATAGCATCATAAATACCATCGATAGTTAATGCGGTATCTAGGTTCCAATTAGTATCGCTTTCTGTAGATAAACTATACTCTTATAAAGTACCATTTTTTATACCTATAGTAATTTTTAAAATACATGAAACTTTATAACCTACTCCTAGTCTATTTGATTTTTTAAAAATAAAATTTATTGCAACCACAGAGTTATTAATAAGGAAACAGGCTATGAATAATACAAAGTGTAGTATTTGTTTAGAATCCCTATATAAGCTACCAGAACCATCTGAACTAAATACTAAAAAATACCCTATAATTGCCATTACGAAATGTAAACATATTTCACATCTTAAATGTATCACTACAGGGATAAATCCTAAAAACGACGGATATGCTATTGAAGAAAGAACAATATGTATTGAATGCAAGCAAGTCGCTACGCCATTATCAATTGTATTTAATGACAGTGACACTATATACAACTTTTCTGATAAACCTGACTATATTGAAAATTTTCCTTTGAGTGCATGTAACCCTAGTAGTATGAACTATTTTAAGAAATTATCACGAGAATACCCTCTATTTATACAAGGAACTTTCTACTCTAAAGAATTTAATAGCGACATCTCATTGCTTATGTATGCCGTTCTAAAGGGGTATCTAGAAGTTATTAAATTCTTAATAAGCAAAGGTGCTAATATTAATCAAATACATCCTAAGTATGAAACAGCTCTTTACCAGTCTGTACAACAAAAAGATAACGCCATTTTTGAAGAGCTCATTAATGCAGGAGCGACTTTCAGAACTACAGATGAATACGCAGATGAAATGGTAGAGATAGCACTAAACAATAATCATGGATACATAATTAGTGGGTTGATAGTAAGCCCTGATGATGAGGAATTTATTTATTGCTGGTTGGAGTATGCCGTACAAAGCAATTGTTATAATGCGATAGATCTACTTATTAAAAAGTCAGATGATTTTGGTCTTCCCTATATAGATAGAACTAACCTTCTTCACTTGGCAATTACATCGTCTTTTCCCAAAATAGTTTCATTATTGGCACAAAGTATGCCAAATATCGATACTGTTGATAAAAATGAAAATACTGCTATGCTTCTAGCAGTCAAAAATCGTCTATTATCCATGGTAAAAATCTTAATTAATTTCCCAGCAAAAACTATAACTTTAAAGAACGCACTTTTGTTGGCAGTTGATATAGGAGATAAAGATATAGTTATAGAGCTTCTTAAAAAGTTTAAAACTATCGTAGCATCATCTGATTTAAATTCAGTTTTAGGCTTACTATTATTTCATGCTGTGTTCTATGGTCATACAAACATGGTTAAAATTCTTTGTGATGAATTAAACGGAGATGAGGCAAATTATATAAATCCAACCCCTGAATGGTGTGCCTTATCTTATTTAGCAAATATTGGCAATACAGAAATGCTTGAAATACTATGTAGTAAAAAAGGAGTCGACCCCAATAAAACTAGTGGCAACGTAGATACCCCTTTATTAAGCGCTATATTTGAACAACGTCTAAGTTCTGCTGAAATACTGCTTAGACATGGAGCTGATCCAAACCTTGGTAGATCGCCTGCTACAATGTCAAGTAAGCCTATAGGTATTGCTTGTCAGAATGGTGATTTAGAGATGGTTAAGCTCTTAGTTAAATATAGGGTAAAAGTTGATACTCCTAGAGCAAATACCCTTTCACCTCTAGATATTGCAGCACAGTACGGACATCACGAAATAGTTAAGTTACTACTCCAACAAGGAGCTAAACCAGATACTCCACATGTCGATGACGAAACAGCTCTAATACAAGCTTCCCAATATGGCCATACAAATGTAGCTGAAGTACTATTAGATGCTGGTGCAGATCACAGCATACAAAACAAAAGGGGACATACCGCTCTCCATATAGCTAGCAAATATGGTAATCTAGCTGTGGTTGAGCTATTGCTAAAAAAAGGTGCAGATAGCAATATTAAAAATGAAAAAAGACAGACTGCCTGTGATATTGCTTGTTTAAAAGGTCATCAAAGAATAGCAGAACTCCTAAAGCCTAAGACACTCGCTATGGAAACCTATGTTTAACATA
>CAKMZJ010000205.1 GCA_929200395.1 Candidatus Gorgonimonas eunicellae
TTATTATTGTTATTTTAAAGATTTTTTGAAATATATTAATTATAATAATATTTAAATTAAAATTAACTAAATAATACAAAATTATCTTTTTAAATCATTTTTTTTATTCGATAACATAAAATTTTATGTTATCAATATCATGTTATTAGTACAACCTGTATTAACTTCAGAAGATCTATAAACCATGACTATTCCTAAGAATAATGAAATTATATCTACCGTATTAAAACAATTAGCTAATAACGAAATTAAAAAGCCAAAAGAATAGCTTTATTGAATAAGTTTTTTTTATTAAGTTTTTTACTAAATAATATAGTTTTTTAATACATAACAAACTAAAAAACTCTTCTTTAAAATATAATATATTTTTGATGAATATGAAAGATTTATTTTTCTTATTCAACAAAGCCGATTTAAATATTATAAAAGGAACATAAGAGTATCTCTTATCTCAGGCATTGAAGCTGATTGCTGAAATGGCTTAATAAGTTTATTATCCCTTATATAATTTACAAGTTTTTCATTGTCATCTGTAATGTATATATCAGATAAAGAACTTTTTAAGTTTTCAATTAATGCATATCTAAAAAAATATGCTAGAGAAAGCTCATATTTATTTTTTAAATTATCCGAAACTTGGTCTATATCACTTAAATACTTTTTAAAATATGTTTCATCTAAAGTTTGTCCTTCACTCCAATTTACGCCTTCGGGTTCCCTATCTAAACAACTACTCCAATACACGACAGTACCTATGATAATTTCACTTGAAGGGATTGTTGTTTTTGTAGCAATTTTATCATCTAAAGAAGTAATTGAATAAGCTACTCCCAAACCATAACCCTGATATACACCTGCAATGGAAGATTTTTCATACTCACGCAATCCATTAAACCTTTTATTATTCTCAACGGTAAATGAAAATTTATTTAGTGCTCCTATTCTAATTAAAAAATTAAGCTCTTCATATGAAATTAGAATATCAGCATTAGCATTAACATTAATATTTAATATTATAAATAACAAAGTAAAAATATATTTGATTGGAAAAAAAGATAGTTTCATACGTATAACCTATTAAAAATGGTTAGATTGATAAATATTTCAGTGTTATTCTTTTTTATTATTGTTATTTTAAAGTTTTTTTGAAATATACTAATTATAATAATATTTAAGTTATAATTAACTACATAATACAAGATTATCTTTTTAAATCAATTTTTTTATTCGATAATATAAAATTTTATGTTATTAATATCATGGTATTAGTACAACCTGTATTAAAACAATTAGCTAATAACTAAATTAAAAACCCAAAAGAACAGCTTTGTTGAATAAGTTTTTTTTATTAAACTTTTTACTAAATAATATAGTTTTTAACACATAAGACACTAAAAAATTATATTTTAAAATAAAAATTTAAAATATAATATATTTTTGATGGATATGATATATTTGTTTTTCTTATTCAACAAAGCTCCTTTAAATATTAAAAAAGGAATAGAAGAAGATCTCTCATCTCAAATGTTGTAGTTGATTTATTTATAAGTTTATTCTGCCTTATATAATTTAAAAGTTTTTCATGTTCCTCTGCAATGTATATAGAAGATAAAGACTCTTTTAAGTTTTTAATTAACTCACTTCTAAAAAAATCTGCTTGAGAGCATTCCTCTTCGTCTTTTAAATTATCTAAAACTTGATCTATATGACTTAAATGCTTTTTAAAACATGTTTCGTCTAAAGTTTGTTCATCATCCCAATCTGCTCCTATAGATGGTTCACCGCAACTACAAGCTCCATATAAAGCAGTATCTATGATAATTTCCTTTGAAGAAATTTTTTTTTTTGTAGCAATTTTATTATCTAAAGAAGTAATTGAATAAGCTACTCCCCAACCACAACATTCCCACTCATATGCGGTGCCATCTTCTTCATACTCATGTGATCTATTAAACCCATTGTTATTCTCAACGGTAAATGAAAATCCATTTAGCGCTCCTATTTTAATTAAAAAATCAAGCTCTTCAGGTGAACTTTTAATATCAGCATTAGCGTTTGATATTATAAACAAAAACGCAAAAATATATTTAATTGGAAATGGTAATATTGATAAAGATTTCATTGTTATCCTTTTTTATTATTGTTATTTTAAA
>CAKMZJ010000206.1 GCA_929200395.1 Candidatus Gorgonimonas eunicellae
TATGATCGACACTCAATTAAAAAATAATTTACAGAATGTTTTACTACGTATAACCAATGCACGACAACAATCTAACAATCAGCAGATAATGCTACTAGCTGTTACCAAAGGCAAAAATGCGAATATTATACGCAATGCATGGGATTTAGGTGTAAAAAACTTTGGTGAAAATTATATCCAAGAAGCAGTTAACAAAATTGAGCAGCTAATTGATTTAACCGATATTAACTGGCATTTTATTGGCTCAATACAATCAAATAAAATTAAGTATATTGCTAAATATTTTTCTTGGATTCATAGCATAGACAAACTAAAAACCGCTCAAAAATTAAACGACCACTTAATTAATATTAACAAACAAATAAATGTTTGTATTCAAGTAAATATTAGCCAAGAAACAACTAAATCAGGCATACATCTAAATGAACTAGATAGTCTAATTACTAAAATAATTAAACTACCTCAACTAAAACTACGTGGTTTAATGATACTACCTGAAGCCTGTACTGCAACAGATAGACAAAAAGCTATATTTAAACAAACAGCTGAGCTATTAAATCAACTTAATAACAAGTATAATCTAGCTCTTGATACATTATCTATGGGAATGTCTACTGATTTTGAAGCTGCTATACATGAAGGGGCAACCATTGTACGCATTGGAACTGCATTATTTGGCAAACGAGATTAATCATGAATAAAATATGTTTTATTGGTGCTGGAAATATGGCATCTAGTATAATATCTGGACTTATCACTAAATTTAATCGCGACCAACTAATCGCAACTACTAAAACATTAGAGTCAGCTAATAAATTAGCTAAAAAATATAATATATATACAACTACAGATAACAAACTAGCAGTGAAGCAAGCTGATATTATAATTATTTGTGTAAAACCTAATATGGTTAAAGAATTAATTCATGACATAACCTCTGAACTCAATACTAACAAACTAATAATTTCTGTTGTAGCAGGAATACCTATAAACACTATACTTAATTGGTGTGAGCAACAACTTGCTATAGTGCGAGCTATGCCTAATACTCCTGCAGTTTTACTTGAAGCTGCTACAGGTTTATATGCTAATGAACAGGTATCAGAATCGCAAAAAAAAATGGCAACATCTATATTTTCTGCTATTGGACACACCGAATGGGTTACTGAAGAAAGCTTAATAGATGTAGTAACTGCGGTCTCGGGTAGTGGGCCAGCCTATTACTTTTTATTTATGGAAATAATGGCTAAAATTGCTAATAAAATGGGATTAGATAAAAGCACTGCCATTAAATTTACTAAACAAACAGCATTAGGTGCTGCTAAATTAGCGACTGCTTCTGAGCAAGATTTAAGCCAATTACGCAAACAGGTTACATCGCCAGGAGGCACTACCGAACAAGCAATAACAAGTTTTATAGATAACAACCTTGAAGACATAATAACCCAAGCAATGCATGCCGCAGCTGATAGAGCAAAATTAATTTCTAGTAAGTTTAAATAAGCTTGAATAAACTATATTTTTATATTAAAATAATAGCACTAAAATAAAGTTAACAAATAAAAACTATTAAGGTTGGTTTATGTCTGTAACAATCAAAAAAAGTACTATTATTAATAACACCATGATATTAGAAGTTACTGGATATATAAATGCTATTAATATAGCTAATTTTAAAAATATTTTGCATAACTTATGTCACAATAATTACAATATAACTATAGATTGCAAACGCTTAAAAGGTATTAACAGTAATGGATTAGTAGTTTTATCTAATACTATTTACCAAAATAAGAACGTAAAAATAACTATGAATAATACCGCAACCGAAATAATAAATTTATTAGAACTTTGTGGTATAACTAAAGTTATTGAAGTACTTTAATATATTCAGTTTTAGCTGAAGATAAAAATATTATTATTAGTTTAAAATAAAATTTAAATATAATTATTGTTTTTATAATTTGTTTTATCTTATATATTATATTAACTAACTACCTAGATTCAAAAATAAAAACTTTCAAGAAAAAAATTAATTAATCTACCCATAAAAAAAGGAGCACCCTTGGGCACTCCTTTTAAATTTTCGGTTTATATATAAACTTATATAATGAAATTACTTCCACATATCGTAAGCATAGCTTAGAGTTA
>CAKMZJ010000207.1 GCA_929200395.1 Candidatus Gorgonimonas eunicellae
TAAGAGACTTAGCAGATAAAAATTATAATATAAATTTAGTTTCATCAGCTGATAGCAAAACAATATATTTTTAAGCCAGAATATTAATAACAAGAATGTTTATTTTTTTAATAAAGCTAATGAATAAATTTTTTAACCATATGGAATGCTTCATTAACTTGTTTGTAATTGATATTTTTATTTTCAATTAAACAATTATTATTATCAAATTGTTGATAAAAACCAGCAGGTAATATTTTAATATTATTATGCTGTTTATTAACAATACCAAAAAAATGTAAAAATTTATGACTTCCTGTGGTCATTACCCAGTCTCGTTGAGATAAATCACCAAATAAATCTAAGCCAATAGAATAATCACTTATTTTATTAATTGCCCCTAAGAAATTTTTCATTAAAGTTGGAACCAGATCAAAATGACTAGTTAAATCATTACAAATAACTGCTTGTTTATTATTATTTATTGATGGATCAATAATTATAAAAGGTATCTGTAATTGAGCAGCAGATAAATTAGACCCATGCCCCCAAAAATTTTGTTGATAATCATTCAGTTCATGACCATGATCAGCAGTAATTACTATAATCGTATTCTTTAAGTTGTCATCTTGAAATAACTTATCTAATACTTTTTTTGCTTGTTTATCAACATAGCTAACAGACGTATCGTACATGTTTGTCATTATTTGTTGTCCGTATTCTTTATATACTTCTTTGTATCTTTTTTTACCTTTTGTTGGTGTATATTGTTGATTAAAATCTGAAGAAAAATCATATTCATGCACCGAATCATAAAATAAATAGCTAAACATTGGTTTATTCTGATTAGCATCGTACCATTCTAACCAATCATCTGTTACCTGTTGGTCTCGTAATGCTGGTGTGTTTTCACTAGACCCCATACGTAAATTCTTTATATTCAAAAAAACATTTTTTTCTAATTTAATTCCATCTATTCTAGCCGAAAAAAATATACCTATTTCGTAATTTAATTGCTGCAATCTCTTTATTAGTTCTGGAGCTTGCTTAGTAGCAGTAAAAAAATCTGTATAATCTGCAGGTATGCCATAGAACAACCCAAAATTACTTTTCTTTGTCGCGTTACCCGCAGCTATATGGTTAGTAAATATTTTACCTTTTTGTGCATAACGCCATAAATTAGGGGTATCTTTTGCATTAAATCTATCTGCCCTCCAGCCATCAATTCCTATTATAACTATGTTTTTAATAGTAGTGATTTTATTATATTGCATTGGTTTTAACGTATAAGAATTACCACTTATTTTTGGCATAAATAATTTTCTAGGAGAAAGCAATAAATTATTATTTAACTTATCTAACTTTTTCATTGGTTGTAAAGATTTATGCACATTACTAAATAAAGAACAATAACTAGTTAATTGAGCTAGTTTTTGTTGCTGTATAGGGCTACTCAAATGATATATACCGTAGCTTAATAAAAAAAATAAACTTAAAATGCTAATAATAATATAATAATAGCTAGTAGAGATATGTTTTTTATTTTTTTGCTTGACTAACAACAGGTATTCAATAATTGCAATTATAATAATGCAACTAAAAAAAATTAATGGCTCTAAATTTTGCCAATTAGTAAGTTTTAGCACAACAACGGCAATAGGTATAATAGATAGATGCATTTTGGTGTGAGCATAAATAATTATATCTAAAGACATTGCCATTATTAATATTGAGGCTAATATTGCTAGTAAAAGTTGCATTAATACTGAAGGTAATAAGATTACTGGCAAGCAACAAATACAGCAGATAATAGCAATTAACAGCATATATTTTACATGCTGGCTAATTAAATAGGTTATTTCAATAATATTTTCAGGAGAAGATAAACTGTGTTTTAGATAACAGCTAGAAACCACTAAAGCAAGCAAGATATTTATTAAACTAAAACGAATATATCTAAAAAAATTAATTTGTAAGTTTTTATACCCACTTTTTAATAACCATTTACATTGTCGATTATTTGCAATCATATCCTACTTAATTCTTTTTGTTAAAATCATATTGAAAATTAAATGTTGCTAATTATTATATTTTATCAACTATTTTATCATAAATCTGCTCATATATTCTAAT
>CAKMZJ010000208.1 GCA_929200395.1 Candidatus Gorgonimonas eunicellae
TTACCGCACTCTCTTTATTGCTAAAACCAGCAGCTAATAATAAAGGAGTTCTGCCGTAAATATCTTGATGTTCTAAGTTAGCCCCTCTATTAATTAGCAACTGAATAATTTCATCGTAGCCTTTTTGAGCAGCATCGCAAATAGGAGTGTATCCAAGGTTGCCTTTTTTATGTACATCTGCCCCATGTTCAATCAATAATTCCACAATTTTATAGCGCCCATAAAAAGATGCTAGGTGAAGAGGAGTGTTTTTATTTTTACTTAGACTATGAATATCGATACCATGATCAATAAGAGCTTTTACTATTTTGTAATTACCACCTTTAACAGCAGATATAATTAAAGGTTCATTCTCTTCATTTAAAATATTATTGATGATTTGATTATTTTTTTCAAATTTAGTTAAAAATGAAGATAAATCTCCTTGTAAGCATGCTTTTATAATTTCACTCTCGTCAGAGTTTTTTGTTTGCTGCTCTGTTACTAAAATATTTGGAGTGTAAGAATCTTTAATGCTACTAGATTCCACACCTATGCTAGTTGAAATAAAAGAAAAAAATAAAATTAGGGATAAGATATATTGCATATTATTACTTATTTGGTTGTTATATTGATGATAGAAACAAAAGTTTAAACCACAAGTTTATAGTATATACACGTAGCAGATGAAAATGCTAGGTTTCAGGAATAAGTAAAATGGTTTAATTCAAGGCAAAGTACTGAAGGAATGCAAGTGCATTTGCTGAAAACTCGCATTTCCAACTGCCACTTGTATATTAATTATTAAACTTATTGTTTTAAATATCAATGCTGATATTAGCCTAAAGAATAAAATTTATATAACAGTATTTTTATCTTGACTAAAATTAAATTTAAGTTTTTTTATTAATTTATAAATATTTATATTTTTAATATCTTTAGGTTGTTTTTTTTCTATATTTTTTGTTTGTTGTTGGAGCCTATTAATATGTTTACGCATATCACTCGACAACTTCCCCTTTTTAAATATAGGCATATTAGTAGGATCAGCTCCTAGTTCAAATAACTTAGATATAGTTCTTTTTTTCTCACTAAAATAACTGGCAGCTAAATACAAGGGAGTTCTGCCGTAAATATCTTGATGTTCTAAGTTCGCACCTCTCTCAAATAGCAACTGAATAATTTCATCATGGCCTTCTTGAGCAGCATCACAAAGAGGAGTGTATCCAAGCTCGCACTTTTTATGTATATCAGCTCCAGATTCAAGTAACAATTCTACAATTTTATAATTTCCACATAAAGCAGCTAGGTGAAGTGCTGTATTTTTATTTTTATTTTGATGATTTATATTAGCTCCAAGTTTGAGCAATTTATTTACAGTGCTTTTTTTCTTGCTAAAATGTGCAGCTAATAATAAAGGAGTGCAGCCCCGGCTATCTTGATGTTCTAAGTTGGATCCTCTATCAAATAGCAACTGAATAATTTCATCGTAACCTTCTTGAGCAGCATGGCAAAATGGAGTGTATCCAAATTTACCTTGTTTATGTATATCAGCCCCGTACTCAAGCAATAATTTTACAATTTTATAATTTCCATAAAAAACAGCTAGATGAAGGGGAGTGTAGCTATTTTTATTTTGGCTGTGTATATCAGCTCCATTATCAAGTAAAAGCTTTATAACTTCATAATTTCCTTGGTGGATAGCATAGTGAATAGCTGTATTGTTATTTTCAGTTTGATGATTTATGTTAGCTCCAAGTTCGAGTAATTTATTCACAGTGCTTTTTTTATTGCTAAAATATGCAGCTAATAATAAAGGAGTTATTTTATAACAATCTTGATGTTCTAAGTTGGATCCTCTATCAAATAGCAACTGAATAATTTCATCATGGCCTTCTTGAATAGCATGGCAAAATGGAGTGTCTCCAAATTTACCTTGTTTGTGTATATCAGCCCCGTACTCAAGCAATAATTCTACAATTTTATAATGTCCATAAAAAGCAGCCAGATGAAGAAGTGTCTCTTTGTTTTTATTTTGACTTTCTACATCGATACCATAGTCAAGAAGAATTTTTACTATTTCATAATTTCCACCTTTAACAGCAGATATAATTA
>CAKMZJ010000209.1 GCA_929200395.1 Candidatus Gorgonimonas eunicellae
ATAATTTCACAATTTTATAATATCCATCAAAAACAGCATAGTGAAGAGCTGTATCTTTATTTTTAGTTTGATGATTGATGTTAGCTCCAAGATCAAGTAATTTATTTACAGTGCTTGCTTTCTTACTAAAAGCAGATGCGAATAATAAAGGAGTTCTGCCGTAAATATCTTGATGTTCTAAGTTGGATCCTCTATCAATTAACAACTGAATTACTTCATCATGGCCTTTTGAGCTAGCATAGCAAAGTGGAGTGTAGCCAAGATCACTTTGTTTATGTATATCAGCTCCAGATTCAATCAATAATTTTACAATTTTATAATGTCCATAAAAAGCGGCTTTGTTAAGAGCTGTATCTTTATTTTTATTTTGGTGATGTATATTAGCTCCAAGCTCGAGTAATTTATTTACAGTTCTTGCTTTCTTACTAAAACCAGATGCTAATAATAAAGGAGTTCTGTTATGACAATCTTGATGTTCTAAGTTAGCCCCCTTATCAACTAGCAACTGAATAATTTCATCGTGGCCTTCTTGAGCTGCATCGCAAAGAGGAGTATATCCAAGGTTACCTTTTTTATGCGGATCAGCTCCATATTCAAGCAATAATGCTACAATTTTATAATGTCCATTTAAAGTAGCTTTGTGAAGAGCTGTATTTTTATTTTTAGCTTGATGATTTATGTTAGCTCCAAGTTCGAGTAATTTGTGTACCGTGCTTGCTTTGTTGCTAAAACTAGCAGCTGATAATAAGGGAGTTCTGCCGTAAATATCTTGATGTTCTAATTTTGCTCCTTTATCAAACAGTAACTGAATAGTTTCATCATGGCCTTTTTGAGCAGCAAGGAAAAGAGGAGTGCTTTTAAATTTATTTTGGCTATCTATATCAGCTCCATTATCAAGCAATAATTCTACAATTTTATAATGTCCTTTAAAAGCAGCAAAATGCAAAGCTGTATTTTTATTTTTATCTTGATGATTTATATTAGCTCCAAGCTCAAGTAATTTAGTTACAGTGCTTGCTTTCTTACTAAAAGCAGATGCTAATAATAAAGGAGTTCTACCGTAAATATCTTGATGTTCTAAGTTAGCACCTCTATCAAACAGTAGCTGAATAATTTCATCGTGGCCTTTTTGGCTAGCATGACAAATAGGAGTGTATCCAAAATTACCTTGTTTATGCGGATCAGCTCCATATTCAAGCAATAATGCTACAATTTTATAATGTCCTTTAAAAGTAGCTTTGTGAAGAGCTGTATCTTTATTTTTAGCTTGATGATCTATATTAGCTCCAAGTTCTAGTAATTTATTTACCGTGCTTGCTTTGTTACTAAAAGCAGATGCTAATAATAAAGGAGTTCTGTTATAGCAATCTTGATGTTCTAAGTTTGCTCCTCTATCAATTAACAACTGAATAATTTCATCATGGCCTTCTTTAGCAGCATGACAAATAGGAGTGTATCCAAAATTACCTTGTTTATGTATATCAGCCCCAGAGTCAATCAATAACCCTACAATTTTATAATGTCCATAAAAAGCAGCTTTGTGAAGAGCTGTGTTTTTCTTTTTATCTCTACTATGAATATCGACACCATTATCACGAAGAATTTTTACTATTTCATAATTCCCGCCTTTAACAGCAGATATAATTAAAGGTTCTTTATCTAAAGTACAAATATCTTTAATTATTGTTTTATGTTTTTCAAATTCAGTCAAAAATATAGCTAAATCTCCTCGTAAGCATGATTCTATAATTTCACAATAATTAGAGTTTTTTGTTTGCTGATCTTTTACTAAAGTATTTAGGTAACTAGAATCTTTAATATTGCTAGATTCCGCACCTATGCTAGTTGGAATAAAATAAAAAAATAAAATCAAGGATAAAATATATTGCATATTATTATTTCTTAGTTGTTATATTGATAATAGATATTAGTTTTAATATTGCTATTTAAAAGTACTATAAAAAAATTAAGAGACAACCTTATAGTATATTAATTATTAAACTTATTATATTAAATAGCAGTGATGATATTAGTTTAAAAAATAAAATCACATAATAGTATTTTTATATTGATTAAAATTAAATTTAAA
>CAKMZJ010000210.1 GCA_929200395.1 Candidatus Gorgonimonas eunicellae
GAACAATTGGTAACTATTAAATCAGGTTATCCGTTTCGTTCACTAATTAAGCAAATAGATGGTGGCACTATTAAACTAGTGCAACCGCGTGATATTAATCATTACGGTCAGTTGCAAACTACTAATTTAGTAACTACTGAATTACCAGGCAAGCGTGAGGCTGATTTTTTACAAGCAGGTGATATTTTATTTATTAATAAAGGCAGCAGAAATATCGCTTGTTGTGTAACTTCAGCTATGGAAAACACTACGTTATCGCCAGCGTTATTATTATTAAGATTAAAGCCAGAATATAAAACTAAGGTTAATAGCTTATTTTTAACTTGGCAACTTAATAGTTTAACCTTGCAAAACTATTTTAAACGTCATGCAGAAGGTAGTTTACAGTTAGGTATACGTGCTAGCATTTTAGCTAAGGCACCAATTATGCTACCTACTATTAACAAACAACAAACTATTGCTAAATTGTATCAAGCAAATTTAAAGCAGCAACAACTACTAGCTGCATTAGTAGCAAACAATAAGCAACAGCTTCAAGCTATAGATAATTTAATTAAGGATTAACCATGAGTCTTACCACCCAAGAGCAAATTAACCAAGCAGTATGGAAAGCCTGCGATAGCTTTCGTGGCACTGTCGACCCTTCTATTTATAAAGATTATATTTTAACTACTTTATTTTTAAAGTATATCTCTGATATTTATAATCATGAGCTACAGCAACTACAAGCAAAGTATCAAGATAAACCCGAAATAATTGCAAGGTTCGCAAAAAATTTAGATTTTAATATTACAGCTGAAGCAAATTTTAGCTATTTATACGAGCACCGCAAGCAGGCGGGCAATGGCACTAGATTCGATAAAGCCTTTGCTAGCATTGAAGAAAACAATCCATCGTTTCAAGGTATCTTTCATGATATTAGTTTTAACTCTCATAAACTAGGCGATGGCAAACAAAAAAATCAAACTTTACAGCATTTATTAGAAGACTTTAACGCCATAGATTTAACTCCTGAGCATATGCAGTCGGCGGATATAATCGGCAATGCTTATGAGTATTTAATTAAGCAATTTGCTGCTAGTAGCGGTAAAGCTGCAGGAGAATTTTATACACCGCCAGAAGTTTCTGATTTACTAGCTATATTATTAGATCCACAACCAGGAGCCAAAATTTGCGATCCGGCTTGTGGTTCTGGTTCGCTATTAATGAAATGCGGCAAACAGATACAAAAAAATCATAACTCTAAACATTATGAACTACACGGACAAGAAGCTATAGGTTCAACTTGGTCGTTAGCTAAAATGAATATGCTATTGCATGGCGAAAAAAACCATCGTTTAGAATGGGGCGATACCATTCGCAACCCGTTATTATTAGATAAACATAGCAACTTAGAGCTATTCGATATAGTAACCGCCAACCCGCCGTTTTCGTTAGATAAATGGGGCGTAGAAACTGCTGAAAGCGATAGCTTTCATAGGTTTAACTATGGCATACCACCAAAAACCAAGGGCGATTATGCTTTTATTTGCCATATGTTAGCAATATTAAAAAATACTGGACGTATGGGTGTTGTAGTACCACATGGGGTATTATTTAGAGCTGCTGCTGAAGGTAAAATCCGCAAGCAATTAATTGAAGGCAATTTATTAGATACCGTGATTGGCTTACCCGAAAAACTATTTTTTGGTACTGGAATTCCGGCGGCTATTTTAATCTTTAACAAAGCTAAACAAGACGACAAAGTTTTATTTATTGATGCCTCGCGTGAATTTAAATCGGGTAAAAACCAAAACCAATTAACTCAAGCTAATATTGATAAAATTGTAACTTGCTATAAAGAACGTAAGACAACAGACAAGTATTCTTACCTAGCTAACTTAGCCGAAATTCAAGAAAACGATTATAACCTTAATATTCCACGTTATGTAGATACTTTTGAGGAAGAAGCTGAAATCGATTTAACCGCCGTACGTGCTGAACGCTTGCAACTGCAACAACAACTCGCCGACCTCGAAACCGAAATGGCAGGCTATCTTAAGGAGCTGGGCTATGAAGGTGCCTAA
>CAKMZJ010000211.1 GCA_929200395.1 Candidatus Gorgonimonas eunicellae
TAATCTTTATATTGGTTTAAAAAATAAAATTCACATAACAGTATTTTTATATTGATTAAAGTTAAATTTAAGTTTTTTTATATTTGTATTTTAAATGTTTTCACATTTTTTTTAACTGAATAACTTCACTATGACTTTTTTTAGTAGCTACGTAAATATGTGTCTTTTCAATATTTTCAAATTGTTTTTTTTCTATAGTTTTTGTTTGTTGTTGGGCAATAGTATTTAGATGTTCTCGCATATCATTTGACAACATAAATTTTTGAAATATAGACATATTAGTGGGATCAGCTCCTAGTTCACATAAGTTTGTTACAGTGCTTTTTTTCTTACTACGACGGGCAGCTAAATATAAGGGAGTTCTGTTATTACAATCTTTCGCTTCTAAATCAACCCCTCCTCTATTAACTAATAATATAATAATTTCATCATTACCTTGTTTAGCAGCATTGTGAAGAGGGCTATATCCAAATTCACCTTGTTTATTTATATCTGCCCCATATTCGAGCAATAATTTCACAATTTTATAATATCCATCAAAAACAGCATAGTGAAGAGCTGTATCGTTAAATTTATTTTGACTATGTATATTAACTCCTTTATCTAGTAAAAGTTTTACAACTGCATAATTCCCTTTTTGGATAGCTAAGTGAAGGGATGTATTATTATTTTCAGTTTGATGATTTATGTTAGCTCCAAGTTCGAGTAATTTATTTACCGTGCTTTCTTTTTTACTAAAAGCAGCGGCTAATAATAATGGAGTTCTGTTATAACAATCTTGATGCTCTAAATTAGCTCCTCTATTAATCAGCAACTGAATAATTTCATCATGGCCTTCTTCACTAGCATAGCAAAGTGGGGTGTATTTAAATCGCCCATTTTTATTTATTTCTGCCCCGTAATCAAGCAATAATTCTACAATATTATAATATCCATATACAGCAGCTAGGTGAAGGGGAGTATTGTTATTTTTATTTTGGCAGTGTATATCGGCACCGTGATCAAGTAAAAGTTTTATAACTTCATAATTTCCATTGTGAATAGCTAAATAAAGAGCTGTGTTTTTATTGTTAGTTTGATGATTTATGTTAGCTCCAAGTTCGAGTAATTTATTCACAGTGCTTTCTTTATTGCTAAAACGGGCAGCTAATAATAAGGGAGTTATATCTTGATGTTCTAAGTTGGCTCCTTTATCAATCAACAGCTGAATAATATCATCATGACATTCTTGACTAGCATAGCAAAGTGGAGTATATCCAATGATGCTTTCTTTATTTATATCAGCACCAGAATCAAGCAATAATTCCACAATTTTATAATGCCCATAGAAAGCAGCTATGTGAAGAGCTGTGCTTTTATTTTTCGTTTGATGATGTATGTTAGCTCCGAGTTCAAGTAATTTCTTTACCGTACTTTCTTTATTGCTATAACGGGTAGCTAATAATAAAGGAGTTCTGCCGTTAATATCTTGATGTTCTAAGTTGGACCCTCTATCAAATAGCATCTGAATAATTTTATTATGACCTGTTTGGCTAGCACAGCAAAGTGGAGTATCTCCAATGTACCCTTTCTTATGTATATCCGCACCATATTCAAGCAATAATTTTACAAGTTTATAATTGCCAGTTAAAGTAGCTAGGTGAAGCGGGGTGTTTTTGTCTTTATTTAGACTATGAATATCTACACCATTATCAAGAAGAACTTTTACTATTTTGTAATTTCTACCTTTAACAGCAGATATAATTAAAGGTTCATTATCTAAATTACAAATATCTTTAATTATTGTTTTATGGTTTTCAAATTCAATTAAAAATAAAGATAAATCTCCTCGTAAACATGATTCTATAATTTTACAATAATTAGAATTTTCTGTATGCTGATCTTTTGCTAAAACATTTTGGTCACTAGAATCTTTAATGCTGCTAGATT
>CAKMZJ010000212.1 GCA_929200395.1 Candidatus Gorgonimonas eunicellae
TCCACCAAATTTAATATAAAACTTTACTTTGCTGATCCTTATAGCTCATATTAACTAGGATTAAATAAAAATACTAATAATTTAGTCTGCCAATATTTTTCTAAAAAACAGACTTTAAAAAAGTATTAGCGTCTATTAAACAGTTGAATAATAGACCAAGAAAAATATTAACTTTTTAATTAGCATATAAACTTATGAAATTATGAAATTATGAAATTAGACATATAAAAATCAGCTAGATAATTAAGTTAACAATTGCAGTTGCAATTATATTTTTATTCTGTAAACTGCACATTGAAATCACGTTACTTAAATCAATAAACCTATTTCATATTTATTTAATTAAACGACAAGGAAGTTTTAAATGCCAATAAGTAATAATACATCTAGATATAACGTTGTATCACAAATGGAAAGAGGAGAACTTGGAGTTAGTAGCAACCTAACACCAATGGAAAGAAAAGCACTAGTTAAACAACAGAAACATGTTCAATTTCAACAAAGAACTGTAGAAAAAGCAGACTCTAAGGAGAATTATAAAAAAGCAGGGATAGTACTTGCTGTTGTCCTCATTGCTGGGGGTGCAGTTGCAGGTGCGGCGCTTTGTGGGAAACAAACTGCTGATAAGCCAATAGGTAACAGAAATACCACTCTACCTAATTCAAATAGTACTTTACCCCGCTTAAATAGTACCGCTTTAGCCGTAAATAGTGACGCTACTCCGGGCATGAATTCTATTAGTGAAGTGCAAGGTAATACTACAGCACCAGTTCAAAACCATAATAACTCTAACTCACAAGTTAAAGCTAAGCACCGCAGTCGTCGTGATTTTGATTTTGGTGGCGGCTTTGGCGACATGAGCAGTTTCAAAGATAGCTTAAATAGAGGTAGCATCGGTCGGACTCCATCGAAAGCACCACAATCTCAACAAGGTTTGTCTGAAGCATCACAATCTCAACAAGGTTTATCGGAAGCAGCACAATCTCAACAAGGCTTATCGGAAGCAGCACAAACTGAACAAAATTCATGGGACTCGCAAAATAAATTAGGCGATGGTCTTAATAGTTTTGATGATAGCTTAAATAGAGGTAGCATCGGTCGGAATCCATCGAAAGCAGCACAATCTCAGCAAGGTTTGTCAGAAGCAGCACCATCTCAACCCCAGACACGGGAAGAGGCAATAGCTGCATGGGAAGCAATATACACTCAAGGAAGCTCATGGGAAAATTTATATCATTCATGGGGAGAGGCAGAAAAAGCATGGGAAACTATGGTAGGGCCATGGGATGTGAAAACCCCTGAACCCACTACTACACCCACCACTACAACCACCACTACCGAAGTTCCATTTAGCAGTTCATTTCAGGTGCCATCTTGGATGAGAGATTTCATGTCTAAATTTGGGCTTGGTGGTAGATAATTTTAAGAAATTCTATATGATTTAGGCATACCAAGTCTAGCCATTTTATTAATGAACGTGAGTTCGACGCTTTAAAATTTATCAATATAAAGAATACTAAACAAAGAAGATCTAATTTTTTAACACAGAAACAATGTTTTTTGTGTTGAAATAATACATCTATCAATGTTTTTTTATCTAAATTTACTGAATTTATTTTTCATCGAGCTCACGTTAATGATATTAATTCCGGACATAACTTCATTTTCTTCAGGTGCAAAATTTCTGAAACTTAGGTTTCCACTAATAAGAGTTTTATATCTAAACATGGAAGTTTCTGATATATACACGTAGCAGTTAAAAATGCTAGGTTTCAGGGCTAAATCAGAAAAGATATATTGTTTGCCTCTTTTATTAGGATCTGCACTAGCATACCACAAAAAAAATAGCATTATAATTTAATGTAAAACTTTACTTTGCTGATCCTTATAGCTCATATTAACGATGATT
>CAKMZJ010000213.1 GCA_929200395.1 Candidatus Gorgonimonas eunicellae
ACATTTTAAGGGTAGGACATACCCAGTTAGCCTGTTGAGATATAGGGTTCGTTAGAACACTAGCACAGGAAGCACTTGTTTAATCAAGAAGCCCCATCCTTTAGGTCGGGGAGCATGTCACCATTGTAGCTATTAATAGAAAGTTATAGAAGCATTTATTGAAAGAGAATATTATTACTGAATTGGACACTATGTTTATTGAGATTTATTTTGTTATTTGTTACCGTAGATTTGTATTTACTAATTAGGAATAGAAGACCAAATGAAACATATAGTTATTACGGGTGCAAATAGAGGTTTGGGTTTAGAGTTTTGTAAGCAATACTTAGCAACTGGAAGTTTAGTTACTGCAACCTGTCGTTTACCTAAGTTAGCAACTGAACTCCTAGCATTAAAGCAACAATATAGCAAAGAACTAAACATTATTGCTCTTGATATAACAAGCCAAGAAATGATCACTAGCTTAGCTGAAAAAATAGCTTTACCTATAGATGTTTTAATAAACAACGCTGGATTTTACGGTCCAAGAACTGCATATATAGAAAACTTAACATCAATAGAATGGCTAAATGTATTGCATATTAATAGTATTGCACCTATATTAGTAGCTCAAGAGTTACTCGCAAAAATTAAGCAATCTAAAGATAAAAAAATAGTTTTTATTACTAGTAAAATGGGTAGCATTGCTGATAACAGCTCTGGCGGCAGTTATTGTTATAGAACATCTAAAGCTGCATTAAATGCTGCTGCTAAAAGCCTAGCGCTAGATCTCAAAGAGTATGACATATCTGTAGGTATTTTACACCCTGGATGGGTTAGAACGGATATGGGTGGTCCTAATGGCTTAATAGATACAAAAACATCTATTGCTGCAATGCGCAAGGTTATAGCTAAATTGAATTTAGACAATTCAGGAGATTTTTTTAATTATGATGGCAATATTATTCCATGGTAACATTATGCCAAGCTTATCTTAATTAGTTTAATAAAAAAACAACAATCAAACGTCTAGTTGTAAAGATTATATGTAGTTACAGCAGTTGCTTCCATAGTAGCATAGTCATAATAACTAGAATACAATTTGCCACTTCTAGCTGTTTTGTTAACATACTGGGCTTTATGCAAACCATTCAAAACAGCTTCAATAATCTCTATATTACTGCAATTAGTATACGCAGATTCTTCAAGATCAATAGCATTTTTCAAGCTATTATTAGCAAGTCCCATATAATCATCAAACTTATACTTCTTGTACTGCCTCATTTCAAACCTAACTTTCTCCATACGTTTATCAAACTGTGCTGCATTGTATTCAATCTCAGTCATAAACACATCAAATGGATAGTTCTTTTCTTTATAACCCTCAATAAATGACTTCTTTCCAGATTCTGTAAACACTTTGTATCGGATAGCTTTACCAGATAATGTCTTATTTGCTGGCATAGTTTTGTATACAAAACCAGGCTCTTGTTCTTTCGCCTTATCCTCAACAGCTTGTGTTGAAAGAACTGCAAAAAGCGTTCCGAAAACAACGGAATAACATAATTTATTTTTCATAAAATCCTTTTAATTAGAATAGTGTCTATCAGTATCTGTAAGATCTTAAACACTGGCATAATAAACGCAGATAATGGTCACTTAAAAAACCAATATGATTGGTTTAATCTAGCAACCAAAGCAACAGTTTTGCCTAATTTATTGCAACGCTGTTGCTATTCTATCCATAGCTTTAGTGATATTATTTTGGCTAGCTGCATAAGATAATCGTAGATACCCTGTTGCACCAAAAGCTGATCCGGGAACTAATGCTACGCCTTTTTCTAGTAAATAACTTGATAATTCAATATCATCTTTAAACGACAACTTGCTAATAGCCTGCTGAAAATTTATAAGACTAT
>CAKMZJ010000214.1 GCA_929200395.1 Candidatus Gorgonimonas eunicellae
AATCTTTTTAATAGCCCCCAAAGGGCAAGGCTTCTAAGCTTTTATCCAGCGTTAGTATTTCTTGATTTAGTCGACACTTAACCTGCGAAACACCGCCTTTACTAAAAACTTATAATCACTTGCTGAAAAATTGCATTTCCAATTGCCACGTGTATACATCACACTTCTCAATACTTGATCTTTTTTATAGTATATTATACTATGACATTAATAAGAAGATTAATCTTATTAAACGAAGATAAAGCACAATTAAAATTTATTCATAAAAAGATGTAATTAATTGATAAATTAAATATAGAGTTTATAAAAAATAATAAATTAGCAAACATGAAGCAATAAATATTTTATGAAAAAATTCTAAATGCATAATAGCTAATTTTTGATATGATAAAATACCCTAAAAACACGCACTTTATGATAAGCCTGTAGCTTAAAATTTTTGTATATAAATAAAAATAAGAATAATAATATGAATATACCTTTATTAATCATACCATTTTTACTTAATTCATTGGCAACAACTAATAGCAATAAAGTAGGTACTGCTCTTAACATTAGCGCAGATGAAATTGCATGCAATTATTGTTGGCTTTATGAAGATCAAAGAGTTCCTCATGTTTTTAATCCTCGTCACTTAATTAAATGCGATAATAGCAAAGTTGTCATTAAAAAAAGATCTGAATATCGTTGTGTTGTAAATTTAGCGTATAAGTCGATAATTTCATATAATACCGCTACTAGAAAAACAACCGATTTATTGCAATATGAATTGGGCTTAACCGCCACAAAAACAACAGATTGCAAACATAGAGATTCACTTTGCGCTTTATCCTTATATAACTGTGGTCAATCTTATATTTGTTGCGATGAGAATTATTGTAATAGTCCAAATAATTTAAAGTTTCATATTACCGCATATAAATACGACGACGGTACAACATCATCCGAATGTTTAGCTATGTCCTTTAAAAATAAAAAAATAAATAGCGATACAAATCCTATTGTTGCAAAAGAACCAGTAAAATTATTAAAGACTCACTATTGCAATGAAAATTCTGCAAATAGCAATCACAACACAATATTACCATACATTATGATACTAATATCTTATATACACCTTCTACTTGAAGGTGTATATACTCATGACATTAATTAAATTTAATATTACTTTGACTACAAAGCTTTTAACTGATATAGTAAGATATTTTTTATCGAATATTTTAGTATTTATTAGTAACTATTTCAAGGACGATGTTATGAGTAATCCAGGTATAACTACACAACATAAACAGCAGCCCACAGTTGCCTACCTACCATCAAACCATACCAATACTGATAACCCCGATATTAAAGCCATACAATCAACACAAAAACATAGTTCGTCATCCACCATTGCTCAACGACGATCTAATGGTAGAACTGTACAACTTAAAAACTTTAACTCTATGTTAGGTTCTGATAAAGGAGCAGTTGGCCATAAAGGTCATCAATTTAGTAGTGCTTCTGTTCAAGACACAAGAGAAAACAAAAGCCTTAACTATAGGGACGCTCTTGTTAAATCAGAAGTTGACTCTAAATGTTCTCAATCTAGTAGTGCTCCTGTTCAAGACACAACAAAAGAGCAAAACTCTAAATCTTCGCTAAATCATAGTACGGAAAAAGGCACAGGACCTTCTACTGAAACACTACAAAGCAATTCAGATACAGATGGAGCAGTTAATACTTTAATAAAAGAAGTTAACAACTTGTATTATTCACGCAATAAAAATATAAACAGACTAATAACGCATGTCTTTAATAACTTTAAAATACATGCAAGTGATTTAACAGACGATCATAGAAAACAACTTTTAAGTATAATTCCTACAATTGGTGAAATAATAGATA
>CAKMZJ010000215.1 GCA_929200395.1 Candidatus Gorgonimonas eunicellae
TCGACTAAATCAAGAAATACTAACGCAGGATAAAATCTTAGAAGCCTTGCCCTTCAGGGGCTAGCATTTTCATCTGCCACGTGTATAAAAACAAAATAAGTCAGTATTCAATGAATAATATAGAATTACAACCAGTTATGTCGCTGTACAATTTAACACTTAATAGTATAAACAAAAAAGTAAAAAAAGTAGCAGATATTTATACTTTACCAATAATCTCTAATGATATTAAAACAAATTTATATTATAGGCATATAACCACAAGGGTATTAACATTAATAGATCAACATAATAATACAGATACGAAGGCAAAAATAAAATTTACAAATATAGATATTACTAGTTTAATACAACAATTTAAGTTACCACCTAGTTTAACAACTTACAAATATTACAATAAATTAAATAATCTTCTAAGATTATTACTTACAAACGCAGATGCTGATTTAATACATTTAGCTATGGTACTGTTAAGAAATAATAAGACAGAAGCAAATATAAAAAATTTTATGCTATTTTGCAAACCACTCTTTAACTTAAATACAGAAACTATCATCGATAGTTTACAATTTTTATTTGTTAACGATTCTAAAATAGAAAAAAGAATAATAGGCTATATAATATGTTGTGAGTTATATACAAAATATCAAGTTTCTTCTAAAAATGAAGCAATAAAAAATAAACTACTAGATGTAGTAAATTATTTTTTAAAAGATAGCCATCATAAGCTAACAATATGCACGGCTAGTGCTTTATTATACTGTTTAGAAGAAAATCATGAAATTGCACAAACCGCAAAAGCAAAAATAGTACAAAGCTATCAAGACCAATTACAAAATAAAATAGTTTCTCTCAGAAAACTAAATAGTAGCGAAGATTACTTACAACAATTACCACAAGCGGTAATAAAAAAATTAACTACTATAGAGTTGCCCCTAAATAAACAAATTAAACCCAACTTGGTAATTATGAGTGGGCTAAGTAACCAGTTTATAGCTGATATGGCTAATAGAGAGATATACTATCAACAAAATTCCAATCAAATACTTGATTTAACAGCCTTAACTGATATTAAAAATAAAACTAATAAGTATTTGAAATGGATCAAAAAATATCAAAAAATTCGCAATCGAATCTTAAATCAAGATTCTATGCACCTAGCTGAACTAATATATGATTTTAAAATGGTTCTTTATTTTGTGTGGGATAACAGAAAAATGTGTAGCGCAGATACAATATCAAAATTAAAAGAAATAGGAGACACAAGCCGTTTAGATACCCTTACAATTCTAAATAAAATAAGACAAATAGTTGTAAATAACGATTTTATAGCGCAATCACTTGAAAGTTTTATGTATTTAGATGATACCTTAATAAATAATACCAAAGAACTTAACCTTAAATTTCAAGAACTAAATATTGTTTTTAATAATCATTATCTTGTTGATGAAAATATCTCAGTATATCAATTATTATATATATATGGTTGTATTAAAATAACAACAGATGTATTAAATAGTTATTTTTGGAATAACATTTTTTCACATGCACATAATATAAAATATTGCTTACTAAAACGCTCTTTTGGTAAATCTGGGGTTTGTATTTTAGAAAATTATAATGATATAAAAGATTTAATAAGCTATAAAACTAAGATTAAAAAAGCTGTTATGGAATTAGAATCTAATAAAGAAGTTCAACTAGAAAAAGATATACTATCCACAACTTTAGACCCTAATGCGGTTGTTATTACAAGAATAGAATTAAAACAAGCGTTTGATGATTTTATTAGCTGTATAACAGAAAACAAAGAGACTAATGTTAATGCCCTATCTCAAACTAGTTGAAAATTTTACTAAGTTCATGATCAATAAATACT
>CAKMZJ010000216.1 GCA_929200395.1 Candidatus Gorgonimonas eunicellae
AGTTAAATCATTGCAAACTTTTTCTGGTTTTTGTTGTTGAAAATCTTTATCAATAATTACAAAAGGAACTTGTAGTTGATGGTTAATTATTTTAGTGCCATATCCCCAATAGCCATCATTGCAGTCGTTTAATTCTATGCCGTGATCTGCGGTAATAATTACCATAGTATTTTCTAAATCACCATTTTTTTTTAGTTTATCTAGTATTGTACCTGCTAGTTGATCTACATAGCTAACACTAATATTATAAAACTGTTTTAAAGTAGCTGTATCATATTGTTTTAGCATTTTTTTATAAGGAATACTACGTTGTGGAGATTTATATTGTTGATTAAAATTTACTGGAAAATTATGAGCATTCACTGAATCATAAAAGATAAAACTAAACATAGGTTGATTGTTATTTTTATTCGTATCGTACCATTTATGCCAATCATCTGTTGCTTGCTGGTCTTGTATCGCAGGATATTCGCTAGTAGAACCTAAGCGTAAGTTAATTATACTATTAAAAAAAACTTTATAAAAATTATTTAACTCTAGTGTTCGAGCGGCAAAAATACCACACAGGTAGTTTAATTGTTGCAATCTATCAATTAATACGGGTGATTGCTCGGTAAATCTGAATGAATAATAATGATTAGCACAAACACCATAAAATAAACCAAATAAACCATATTTAGTGCGATTACCCGAAGACATATGATTATTAAATCTAGTGCCAAGTTCAGCATAACTCCATAAATTTGGACTATCCGTTGGATTAAGGCGGTCAAATCTCCAAGCATCTATAGCAATAATTACAATATTTTTAGGTTTTTTTATTTGAGAATATTGCATATCAGTTTTAATATAATTATTTTTTTTACTTAAAAAATTTAGTGTTGCTTTCGGAGAGTCTTCTTGATAATTTATATTATGTTGTTTTAATGAATGCATAGCAGTTATACCTGCTTGTGGTAAAGCTACACAATAGCTAGTCAATTTAGTGAGCTGTTGTTTAGTTTTTGTATCTACGAAACCATAGCTAAAATAAACAACTAACATCAGCAGGTCAGCAACAAATATAACGGGGTAATATTTTTTAAAATTATTTTTTGTATTTGGTCGCTTAAATTGTTTGCTTAATAACCAATATTCAAATGACAAAAATATAGCAATTATAAGAAAAAATACTCCAGTATCTTTAGAAAATAATGATAAATCAAGAGATTTTATAATTATGTTACTTAGAGAAATAGTATTTAGGTGTAAGTTAAAATCTCTATATAATCCTATATCTAATGCTATAGTTAATAAACAGCAAGTAATTATAATAGGCAATGCTAAACGCATAATAATTTTAGGGAATAGCACTATAGGTAAAAAAATTAACCATGCTGTGGTAACTATTACCAGTGTATTACCTAGATGCATAAAAATTAAATATAATAATTGATAGATGTTTTCAGGTTTTGCTAAAGCATGAGGAATATAACCACTAAAAATAATTAAAGCTATTAAAGTGTTAATGAAGGTAACATAGTTATAATTAGCAAAATTTATTTTTATATGCTTAATATCAAAATAGTTAGTTAACATCATATATTTTCCAGTTAAAAAGGTTTTAATTAGTAGTATTTTAACGGTTATTTTGAATTTTATACGGGTAATTTGTATAATATTTACTCTATCACATTATAAAGAAAGTTGCCTAATCTACAATGAAAAATATTTTCGGGCAAGCACCTAGTATATAAAAACTTTGGCATATTGAATCAATTGAATTTGATAAAGATAATTTAGAAAAACAATACTAAGCGTATGATTGTTCACAAAAACATGGCGACATTTAAACTTTTTTCAACATGAATGCTATCTTCATGCACGCATATCTAGAAT
>CAKMZJ010000217.1 GCA_929200395.1 Candidatus Gorgonimonas eunicellae
CTATAGCTTTTTTGCCTTTAATGGTAACCTGTGGTTTAACTTCTATAGTTTCAACATCATTACAATATGTTATTTTATTTATGCTCACTGCATCATATTGTATATTGTTAGGTGTTGTAGAAACAGCTCCGATAATATCATTAATAAAAGTTATTTTATCTAATCTAGATATAATAAAAGACGGATTGCCAATTTGAACCGCTGTAGTAGTTTGACTGGTAGCATAAATAGTTTTTGGTGGTGTAGATAATTTACCTATAGTTAATTCTTCATTTGCTTTATTATAATCGATGTAATTTTTTGGTTCTGCTGTGAATGCAAGTATATCTTGTTTTAAATGGTTGTAATAAGCATGTTTTAAAGAGTAAAAGCCGTTTTTATCAAGCAGGTGATTAATGCTGCTAAATTCACACCATTCTGTATCTAATTTAATCTGTGGGTATTGATAATTTTTTGTTTGCGATACTGTTGCACTTTTTAAAAGTAGTAAGATATATTTACCATTTTTTATATTGGGTTTTTCGGAATAGAAAAAATCTTCTAAGTTACCACATTGACACTTAACTAAATTTATATCTGTTACGTCAGCTACAGTTATTGTTTGTGGTTGGTTTATGGATGCTGGCGCAATATTAGTATTATTGTAAAGCACTATTTTAGAGTTTTTATTTGATTTTATTCCAACTCTGGATGCGTGGTCTAACGCATGAGGAGTAATTCTTAATAAAGCTGTACTAGAAATCTTATTTGGATTAAAACCTAATTTTAAAGCCCCGGTATTTGTAATGTAACCAGCATAATCTGCCTTTTCTTTTATATCAATAGTACCTTTATTATCTATTTTGAGAGGTGCAAAATTTATATTATAGATTGCCAAAAAAGTGATTTCATTTCCTGATATAAGTCCATTATTAACTATATTAAGTTCTTGGTTATTAAAGTAATCATCCATGCCACACCGTAGAGGGATGTTTACCGCGCCAAGAGAAGAAGAATTATTCACTTCCCAGTTGCCCTTTATAGTGCCATAATTTTTTAAGAAATTAGGATTAGAGCCATTATCACAACCTGCCCATTCAATATGTATAGCATTATGTAATCCTTCAATAGTTCCATGATTAACAATTTGCTGGTAACTCAAGCCTTTTATCAGAATAGCAGTATCTGCGGCTTCAATTATTCCATAGTTTTTAAAAATCCCATTTATAAATGTGCTTGCGTTCTTTTCGTTTGGTGGAAATTGAACTCCCATTTTACATTTTGCATATACGTCTTTATCTAGTATTACTGTATTAGAATCACCGTACGTGCCAAGATCAAGGAAGCACTTCGGTTTGTTTGCATTAATTTTGGTCTGAACATCGCTATTGTGTAAAAGGGTTGTTGTAGCAAAAGTAGTTACCGAATACAGACCACATATGCTAAGTAGCAGAGCTATATAATAACTTTTTATTTTCTTATCTATATTAGTTATTTTATTCAAATAACATATGATCATGAAACACCTCAAGTTATTAGATCTTTTCAGATAAACATATAAGCTATAATTTTTTATTTTTAGAATAGGAGATTTTAGGTGATTGACTTAGATTGTATTCTTTTATTTATTCTGAAAGCTATCATCTTTAATTACAAAGTATAAATGACTTATAGTATAAGTTGTAAGATATAAATACATTGTAGTATATAAAAGTTAATATTATCATAAGTTAACAACATGTAAACATATGTGAGACAATTTAGATTATAATAAAGTATTCAATAAGCTATAGCTTCAAGTACAAGGTGTATATGCACCTTAAGGTATAGGGTATATATATAGTAGTAACAACTATTTTAAAATAAATTAAAAATATTGTTGACATATA
>CAKMZJ010000218.1 GCA_929200395.1 Candidatus Gorgonimonas eunicellae
ATATACAACTCTTCATAAATTATTAGTAACTATTAAATGCCGCTAACTGTAGTTTGCTTATGTGCTTATTATAGTCAAGCTTTAAAAAAGTGGCTATAAAAATTTTTACTTTTCACTTATTTTTTAGATAGCTCTAATAAATAAAAGATTATCCGCTCTAATTCATCTATATTTTTTACCTTATGAGTAAGAATCAAGTATTTATTGCTTATTATTAAACTAGGAACAATATCGGTAAGGTTAGATATTTCATTCCACGCCATTAAATACTGAACAACTTGAAGGTTCATTTCATGTTTTTTATAAAATTCATAGGAAAAACCAATAGTTTCCATGGTTTTAAAAAAATCTTGTTCCGTTGCCCATTTTTTGCGCTCTAGTTGTATAATACGAAATAATAATTTTTTGGTTTCCTCATAATGATTATTTAATTTAGCAATTGCTAAAATAGTTGAAATTTGCTTAGCAAACTGCCCAGCTATTGAGCTATGAGCCTGCTCAAATACTACTTCATTTGATGATAGCTTTTCCTTAACTTGCTCTAATATTCCTTTTTCCCATAAATAGCATGTTGCACAATAAACCGAAAATAGCTCTGTAATTTTAGCAGTATCAGATACAGTAGGGGTTATTATTTTATAATGTATATTTTCTTTAAAAGGGCAGGATTGATGAGCTAAGCTTGATGGCTTAGCTAAAGCAAATACAGTGGTAATGCAAACAACTGATAAGATAATAGCCAATCTTATACCCTTCATATTATTATTTCTCCTAATTTATAACTTATGCACACCTTCAAGTAGATGGTGTGTATCCTAGCTTAATACGCATATTATTAACATAATATTTAAATATTATACAGCTAATTTTACAACAAGTTTATTATCCAAAATTCTTTGTTAGTATAACCATGTTAGTCTATTCTTTAATAAGAAATGTGTCTGGTGATTCAAGACTAATTAACCCTAATTTACCATTACGAAAATCATTGATAACTCGAATAGCTATTTTATCGTAATCAATAACAGATTTTCTTTTTATGCAGCCACAATTAATAGCGATACTATCAATTGTTTCCTCTACATTACCAACAAGTTCTAAATTATAACGACGTTTTATTTCTTGAGGATAATATAATAAAAAATATTCAATTAAAAAATAAGCTATATCTATAGCATCAAAAGCTGTGTTTTTAATAGAGCCTAGAGCCGCTAGCTTACATGCTATAGTCGAGGTTTCTAATTTTGGCCACAAAAATCCTGGAGTATCTACTAGTAATATATTATCAGTAACTTTAATTCGTTGTTGAGCTTTGGTAACTGCTGGCTCATTGCCAGTTTTAGCAATAGTTTTTCCACACAATGTATTAATAATAGTAGATTTGCCAACATTAGGAACTCCGGCAATCAGGGCGGTTAACGGTCGAACTGTAAAATTACGTTTATCTACTTGTTTTGGCAATATTTTAAGTAAATTTTTAGTTGAGTTCAGATTATTATTAGATGCAATAACCGATACAACATTAGTTTGTGCATTAAAGTAATCTAACCATTTATTAGTTATACTTGGATCAGCAAGATCTGCCTTATTCAGCACCTTTAACCTTGATGTTTGTGTAGCAAACGTATTAATTAGTGGATTAGCAGTTGTTTCAGGAGCCCTTGCATCTAAAATTTCAATAATAATATCAATTTTAGGTATGATTTTTCCTATTTCCTTCCTTGCCTTATGCATATGCCCTGGAAACCAGTTGATATTCATTTAATAATTCCTATAAAAACTAAAATACGTAAAAGGTGTATATACACTTTATAAAGATAGAATAATCATCTGGTATTTGTGTATTAAATTTGCTATA
>CAKMZJ010000219.1 GCA_929200395.1 Candidatus Gorgonimonas eunicellae
TGGTAATATTGATAAAGATTTCATTGTTATCCTTTTTTATTATTGTTATTTTAAAGATTTTTTGAAATATATTAATTATAATAATATTTAAGTTAAAATTATAACCAACTAAATAATACAAGATTATCTTTTTAAATCAATATTTTTTACTCGCTTATAGAAACTTTTATGTTATTAATGTAATGATATTAGTATAACCTGTATTAACGTTAGAAGACGTATAAATTCCTAATCTTAATAAAATTAGCCCCATTGCATTAAAACAATTAGCTAATAACCAAATTAAAAAGCTAAAAGAGTTAGTAAAACTCCTAGCTGATTATTTTCAATTGTAGATTTTCAGCATCAAAAATTAATCTGCAGCAGTTGTAAAAACACTATTAATCCAGGATAAAACATGGCCTTGCTTATTTTCAGGTAGTTTATTTGCTACTATAGTTAAAATTTCATCATGGTTTAATTGCAACTCATTTATATTTTCTTTGTTTTTTAACATTAATAATGTATAAATTAATTTATCATAGTTAGAATTTATATCAGTTTCTTTGGCATATTCTATGCAGGCATTTTCAAATATTTCTAACCATGACTTATTTGGATGCAACTCAATTATTCGTTGATAAATTGAGTTGTCAGTATTTTGCCAAAGCTGATCTGGTGTACTTACCGTAGATTTTCTATTATGAACTAATAAATTTGAAGAAAAACAGGTAGCATTTTCATTAATAGGTAAATTTTTTATATTGGCATGAATCGAATTTATAGATTGATTTCCTTGGTAATCAAAACTATTAAAAAAAGGTTCTGTATATTCTAACGCATTAGTTAAATTTACTGCGGTTATTTCAGCCTGTTCTTGTTTTAATATATCTGCTAAAGACTTCATGCTTTCTTGATCAAACAAATCCATTTTAATGGTTACTACTGGAGTAGTTGATAAAGCATGTTTTACTTGTTGAAATCTTTCCTCAGAAGAAAACGCATAAAATTCTTTTAGTCCTTCTTTAGCATTTTTATGTGTTCTTTGTAAGTCATTTGTAGTCACATTTATTCTATCTGGTATTGACATTACATCAGTTGTAGTTTGATGCAAATTTTTAAAATATTCATCTTCATCTGCTTCACTACTACAGCTTGCAAAAGAATCTATCATTAAATCTATATGTTTTAGTAAAAAAATATCAAAATCAACTATTATTATCAAATCACAATTTTGTGCCAGTTCGGGAGCGCTTGAAAGAATAGAGCTTTCACCAACAAGAAAAGCAACTTTTAAATTATTATTAGTTGAAGTTTTTGCTGTAGCAAGATGTGTTAAAAAATCTGTATATTGTAATTTTGAAGCACTACCACCGATATTATCAAAATCATTACTATACCAATAATGATCTTTATTTATATCTTCAACTGTTACTTGTTTAGGGGGTGTTAATTTAGCTAATTGGCAATTTTTAATTAATTTTGAAATTATACTACTAAGCTGTTCTTGTTTTAATTGTGAAATTTTTATTTCATGATTTTCTAACTTTTTGCTATCGTTATTACCTTGTTGTTTAGAATCGATAATATATTTTTTATCTTTTACCGTATTATTATCATTGTTATTTGCTGGTAGATATTGACTATTAGTAATTTCTGATAATTTATTATTGTCCATTTTTAAAATCCGGTTATTTATACAGTTAGCAGGTGAAAATGCAAATTTTTAGCAAGAGATTATAAGTTTTTATCTGATGCAGTATTTCAGAGATATAATATCGACTAAATAAAGAAAAAATAACTAAAGATAATAGCTATTTT
>CAKMZJ010000220.1 GCA_929200395.1 Candidatus Gorgonimonas eunicellae
TTTAGTAAAAAAAGAAATTCAACAAGCTTTTAATCAAGGCAACTTATCTTTTAGAGTTATAGATATAGTTGCTGAAAGTAATTATTTACAGCAAGAAAAAAAAGCACCTAGACCAGTATATACAGTTGCTGCAAACATTCCTACAGCTATGAGAGAGATAAGGGGGGCAACTATAGGTCTTATAGGAACTGTTGCTTTATTTTCTTTTAAGTGCAATGCAGCTACTTACATATTGGAAGATAATAATACAAACTTAGAAAAATGCGATGCGAAAAATCTTCCAAATAGTAAATCTTTGTTAGAAAAACAATACGAACTTGCAAGTCGTAGATGGGAAGTCTATCAAATATCAACATCGGGGCATTTAACAGCAGATGGATCTTTTAGTCTTCCTAAATTTAAAGATCAAATAGAAACAGATTATATATTACCTCATACAGAAGACGTTAAATCTCAATATACAACAGAAAACATAAAACTTTCTTGTCTATCTGAAAGAGATCATAGAAATATAATGGAGATTCTTACAGAGAAACAAAAATTAGAAGAAACTTTAAATATTAAAGCCAAGTTACCAATTGGTATTTTTTCAGAAACAAAAGGATCTCTCAGTATAGTTTTTGAAGAAGATCTTAATCTTAATGTTTTAGAAAAAAATGAAAATATAATTAAATATTGTGAAGCTATTTTTAACAGTAATTTTAGACATACACTTGCAGCAGTAATACCTTTAAGCTCAAAAATAAAAATATTATCTAATAAAGTTTTAACTTACTTTGATGAAAGCAATTTAAAAAATCTACGAGAGCAGGTAATCTTAAATAATAAATTAGAAAATTTGATTAAAAATTATACACAACATGAAGTAAAAGAATTAGAAAATCTTATAAAACAAGGAGCAAATATACATTCTAGTGTAGAAGAATTTTTTGCTGATCAATTATATCTAAACTATTTATTTAACAATAACAAGAAAAAAAGTCAGCTACAATTCGTAGAAATGCTTGAGTGTTTATTGGTTAATAATGGAGATTTTTCCTTTTATTCTATCTATAGTGATATGATTCATGGAAAACATCGAAACAAGGAACTTTTTTTTGATTTATGTGTTGCTGCTTATAGTGTATTAGATAATGTATCATCAAATGTAAAGATAAGCCTCGAACAGCTTACGTTAATGTTACTTTTGTTTGATAAATCTAATTTAAGCTGTACTGCTTTATCCGATACAATATTACGTAAGCAGTCGATTCAAGATTTAAAAAAAATAATCGCACTTAGTATAAATAAAGATATAAAAGATAATAGGGAGGTTTCAAAAGAAAAATATACTGCATTTGTTATGATATTATTTCATTATGGTATAACTAAAAAAGAAATTATTGAGATTAAACAAGAGATTATTAATATTAATGCTATATTATATAATAATAAATCCGTTGATATGGTATTAGATGAATATATTGCCTTATGGGAGAGCCGTGAACAAAACTCAATTTATAATAGCTGGCCAGAACAAGTACAACAAGCACAGCAACAAATACAGCCTATTAAAGATAGATTATTAGCAAAATATAATGCTAATACCACTACTATTAATAAAAATAGCATCGACAATAATAAAATAATAGAAGATGTTTTATTAGGTATTTTTAATAATAAATTAATATTACAACAAGAAATTAATTCTAACGATGAAACCATAGCTACTATATTAGATCATTATTACCGTCGTCCAGGAATTAATCAGATACGCA
>CAKMZJ010000221.1 GCA_929200395.1 Candidatus Gorgonimonas eunicellae
ATAGTCTAAATAAAGATACAAACACCCCCCTTCACCTAGCTGCTTTTTATGGACATTATAAAATTGTAGAGTTATTGATTGACTCTGGGGGTGATATACATAAACAAGGTAATTTTGGATGCACTCCTCTTTGCAGTGCTGCTCAAGAAGGTCATGATGAAATTATTCAGTTACTGTTTGATAGAGGATCTAACTTAGAACATCAAGATATGGACGGCAGAACTCCTTTATTATTAGCCTCAGCTTTTAGCTATAAAGAAAGCACTGTAAATAAATTACTCGAACTTGGAGCTAATATAAATCATCAAAATAAAAATAAAAATACAGCACTTCACTTAGCTGCTTTATGTGGGAGTTATCAAATTGTAAAATTATTGCTTGATTATTATGGGGCTGATATACATAAAAAAGGCCATCTTGGATACACACCACTTTGCAGTGCTGCTCAAGACGGCCATGATGAAATTATTCAGTTGCTAATTGATAGAGGATCCAACTTAGAGCATCAAGATATTTATGGCAGAACTCCTTTATTATTAGCTTCTGGTTTTAGCAATAAAGCAAGCACTGTAAATAAATTACTCGAACTTGGAGCGAATATAAATCATCAAAATAAAAATAACAACACCCCCCTTCACCTAGCTGCTTTAAATGGACGCTATCAAATTGTAGAATTATTGCTTGATTCTGGGGCTGATATAAAAAAAGAAAATAAATTTGGATATACTCCACTTTGCAGTGCTGCTCAAGATGGTTATGATGAAATTATTCAATTGCTATTTGATAGAGGTGCTAATTTAGAACATAAAGATTGTTATAATAGAACTCCTTTATTATTAGCTACTAGTTTTAGCAATAAAGAAAGCACTGTAAATAAATTGCTCGAACTTGGAGCGAACATAAATCATCAATATAAAAATAAAGACACAGCTCTTCACTATGCTACTTTAGATAGAAATTATAAAATTATAGAATTGTTGATTAAATATGGAGCTGATATAAACCAAAAAGGTAGTATGGGATGCACTCCTCTTCACTGTGCTTCTCAAGAAGGATATGATGAAATAATTCAATTGCTATTTGATAGCGGGGCTGATTTAGAATCTAAAAATAGTCAGAACTGCACTCCTTTATTATTAGCTGTCCTTTTTAGTAAGAAAGAAAGTACTTTAACCAAATTATATAAACTAGGAGCTAATCCTAATAATATATCTATATTTAATAAACGGCGTATACCAAGTGATATGCGTAAGCATCTTAATATGCTCAAGCAACAAAAAAAAACTATAGAAAAAAAACAATCTAAAAACATTAAAAAAACTCATCTTTACATAGATCTAAAAAAAAATAATGATGAAGTTATTCCGTTGAAAATAATCGATAAACATTAAAAATACAATATTTATAAACCAATAAAAAACTTAAATTTAACTTTAATCAATATAAAAATACTGTTATGTGAATTTTATTTTTTAAACCAATATAAAGATTAGCTATTTAAAAATAAAAGTTTAATAGTATCTTTAAATAGTACTATTAAAACTAATATCTATTACCAATATAACAACTAATAAGTAATAATATGCAATATATTTTATCCTTGATTTTATTTTTTTATTTTATTCCAACTAGCATAGGTGCGGAATCTAGCAACACTAAAGATTCTAGTGACATAAATACTTTAGTAAAAGATCAGCATACAGAAAATTCTAATTATTGTAAAATTATAGAATCATGTTTA
>CAKMZJ010000222.1 GCA_929200395.1 Candidatus Gorgonimonas eunicellae
AATGCTAGTTCCTAAAAGCGGTAGTTTAAATTTTATCTGATAGTAACCTTAAAAACAAGAAGTCTGTTAGCTTGTATTTATACACCTTATACTTGCTACAGATAAAAATGCTAGATTTTAGGGTATCCGAAGGGGTAAGTGTTATAAGCTTTTATTCTGCGTTAGTATTTTGTGGTATTAGTCTAAACTATATACCTACTACCTATGAAATACTGCCCTAGTGAAAACTTATAATCACTTGCATAAACTAGAGTTCTAATTACCATTTTTATACAGGTAGTTACGAATTTATAAGTATAATTAAATAACAACGAGAGTTTTTATGCAGTCAACTACTTTAATGCCTGTAAATAAACAGGCAACAGCTACTATAACAAGCATGAGCGAGCAAAATAAAAAAATAAGTACCAATTATTTTTTTCGTGATACAGCCTGCAAAATTAATATTGATTCTAAGTATAAAGCATATCTTTGTTGTAATGATAAAGAGTCTCATATTGTTAACATTCCAACACAATGTGGAGAAGGACATTTGTTTTGTTATCAATGTATCGTAGTAGTTCCTCAGCCTAAGGGGGAAGCTAAAGAATTCTGTCCTGAGTGTTATCTTTCAGAGTCACAAAGCACGAATAATTTACCTGAAGAAAGTTTTACTTTACATAAAGATTATTGCATACAAAGTATTGTAGATACTATATCAATAAATTGTCCCACTAAAGAAACTTTTAATCTAGAAAATAAGCAACAATGTAATTGGCAAGGCGAGTTAAAACAACTAGACTCTCACCTAATTAAAGATTGTAATATCTTTCCTAAGGCTGAAGTTTTGCAACATAAAATATTACAACTTGAAAAGCAATTAGAAGAAACTATCGCTAGTATTTCCACTACGCATAATTTAACAAAAAAAATCACTTTACTAGAACAAGAGATAGCACGATTAAAACAACAATCTTTTGATCAAGCACAAGAAATATCATTGCTTAATCAACAAATTGCTAATATTACAACAAATATTGAAAAAATAGAAAAAGCTTCTAGTGTTGCTACAAATAATAGACAAATACAACCATTTATATGGAAAATAGATCATTATAGTCGTCGGCTACATAACGAAAAACAAGGGATAAAAATGGCGACTATATCACCATCTTTTTATCCAAAACAAGGTGGGTATAATTTTGCTGCTAAGGTATATTTAAATGGAGATGGTCTTGGTAAATACACGCATATGAGTGTATTTATTGTAGTAAAAAAAGGCGAGTATGATAACATTCTTAAGTGGCCATTAGCAAATGCAAAAATAACTGTTACTCTTATTAATCAAGATGGTAAAAATAATTGGCATGATGCTTGGCATAGTGATGTGGCTTCATCAAGTTTTCAAAAACCGATAGCTGAAAGCAATATTGCCACAGGTAACCCGCTATTTATTGATCATATCCAGCTTAATAACGGAGGTTTTATAAAAGATGATACAGTGTTTTTAAAAGTTAAAATTGAACAAAAATAAGGAAAACACTCCCTCTAAAGCGACTATCTTAGCATAGTAAGCGATTGTAACCGTTGCCTAATTTTAGGTTATGGCGAAAGATTGTGCTGCTTAAGTTAGGTTTATACACGTGGCAGATGGAAATGCTAGGTTTCAGGGCTAAGTAAAATGGTTTAATTCAAGGCAAAATAACGCAGAAATGCTGGTTGCATTTCAAGATGTTTTAA
>CAKMZJ010000223.1 GCA_929200395.1 Candidatus Gorgonimonas eunicellae
TGCAAGTGCATTTCAAAGTGTTTTAACAATGAAGTAGATTTTTTTAATAGCCCCCGAAGGGCAAGGCTTCTAAGCTTTTCTCCTGCGTTAGTATTTCTTGATTTAGTCGACACTAAATCTGCAAAACACTGCCTTGGCTAAAAACTTATAATCACTTGCTGAAAACTTGCATTTCCAACTGCCACGTGTATATATTAGAGCGGGTAAAGTTTTTTTGTTCTAACAAATTAAAAAATTAATTCATATGCCTAGTTACAATGAATATCAAATAAAAACACTAATATAATGCATATAGCGTCTTGGTAAAAGAATCTGCTTTAATATCTGTAATTTCTTGTTTTGCAGCGATCTTTTTTTTTGCTAGCCAACCTATATTTGTATTTTCATAAAAAACAAAATAATAAGAACCATTTAACTTGTCGTAGATACCTACAACAATGTTGGATCTATTAATTAAACAACTAGCGGTTATTTTAATAAATTTTTCCTGTAATACTTCAGTCTTTTCTATGCTAGATTCATTATAATTAATAATAGTTAGAGCTTTATTAGTTAAAAATAATAGATTACCATTTTCATCTGCATCTACAGGTAGTGAATTGATATTATTAATTGTTACAACTTCACTCCAACTGTTGTTATTGTTTTGCTGGTTTATTATCAGTTGATTATTTTCTAGTAAAACAAATAAACAATATGCATTTTTGCTAAATGCTATATTAACTACTTCAGCATCATATTCACGGCTGAGAATTGTATCCCATATTATAGTTTTATTATTATTTTGATTATATTTTATAGACATATTATTAGTACCAGCTGTGGCAACTAAATGACTATTTTTAATGCCAAAAGCGATATCATAAATTTTTTCTTTATTTAATTGTAATTTAATGCGTTTAATTGATGTAACATCTAGCGTATTATTATTTGTTATTTCAAGTGTTTTTATTTTATGGTTTTTATTTTTAGTAGAAATAAATAATAATTTCTTGCCATTAAAATTAAATTTCATTTTACTTACAGGGTTATATACTGATTTAGCTGTTTTTTTCTTGCTTTTTATATCCTTAATAATCAACTCATAATGCTTTATTTTTTCATGTGCTATATGTTTAGGTTTTGCAGAAAATATACAGTAGTAATTTTCTATTGGACTTAATGCTATATGGTTTCTTACCTTTTTATTTTTGATAGCAGAAGAATAAATGTTTTTAATGGTATAATGTTTTTTATATATATCCACTGGATTATTTTTTTTATTCTCTAGATGATTAGCTATTTGTTTTTTAAATTCATCTAAAGATGTTAAGCTGACGCACTTTCTTTCCCAAAAACTCCCCAGTGGTTTTATTATGTTATTAACAGTTAGATTAGCTATTTGTGAATTTGAAGTTATTTCCATTATTTTAAAACTGCCTATAAAATATTTCAATGATTTTTTATAAATATTATCAAATATTTAACATAATAACAATCTTCGATAATATGAAACTTTAGTATTAAATTAAAGTCTAATATACACGTGGCAGATGGAAATGCTAGGTTTCAGGGCTAAAGAAAAAGATCTAATTCGAGGCAAAATACTGAAGGAATGCAAGTGCATTTCAAAGTGTTTTAACGATGAAGTAGATTTTTTTAATAG
>CAKMZJ010000224.1 GCA_929200395.1 Candidatus Gorgonimonas eunicellae
TGGTATACGCCGTTTATTAAATATAGATATATTATTAGGATTAGCTCCTAGTTCACATAATTTAGTTATAGTACTTTTTTTATTGCTAAAAGCGGCAGCTAATAATAAAGGAGTTCTGCCGTTAATATCTTTATATTCTAAGTTTGCTCCTTTCTCAAACAGAAACTGAATAATTTCATCATGGCCTGCTTGAGCAGCACTGCAAAGTGGGGTATATCCAAAGTTGCCTTTTTTATGTATATCCGCCTCATATTCAAGCAATAATTCTACACTTTGATAATGTCCATTAAAAGCAGCTAGGTGAAGGGGGGTGTTGTTATTTTTATGTTGATGATTTATATTCGCTCCAAGTTCGAGTAATTTATTTACAGTGCTTGCTTTATTGCTAAAACCAGAAGCTAATAATAAAGGAGTTCTGCCATAAATATCTTGATGCTCTAAGTCGGATCCTCTATCAATTAGCAACTGAATAATTTCATCATGGCCTTCTTGAGCAGCACTGCAAAGTGGTATGCATCCAAGATAGCCTTTTTTATGTATATCAGCTCCAGACTCAAGCAATAATTCTACAATTTTATAGTGTCCTTCAAGAGCGGCAAGATGAATAGCCGTGTTATTTTTTTTATTTTGATGATTTATATTAGCTCCAAGTTCGAGTAATTTATTTACAGTGCTTTCTTTCTTGCTAAAACCAGCAGCTAATAATAAAGGAGTTCTGCCGCAAATATCTTGATGTTCTAAGTTAGCTCCTCTCTCAAATAGCAACTGAATGATTTCATCATGACCTTTTTGGCTAGCATGACAAATAGGAGTGTATCCAAAATAATCTTGTGTATGTATATCAGCTTCGCACTCAAGTAATAATTCTACAATTTTATAATTTCCAGATAAAGCAGCATAGTGAATAGCTGTGCTGTTATTTTTAGATAGGTGATTTATATTAGCTCCAAGTTCGAGTAATTTATTTACAGTGCTTTCTTTCTTGCTAAAACTAGCAGCTAATAATAAAGGAGTTATGCCATGAATATCTTGATGTTCTAAGCTTGCTCCTCGATCAACCAGCAACTGAATGATTTCATCATGACCTTCTTGAGCAGCACTGCAAAGTGGTGTGTATCCAAGCTCGCCTTTTTTATGTATATCAGCTCCAGACTCAAGCAATAATTCTACAATTTTATAGTGTCCTTCAAGAGCGGCAAGATGAATAGCCGTGTTATTTTTTTTATTTTGATGATTTATATTAGCTCCAAGTTCGAATAATTTATTTACAGTGCTTTCTTTCTTGCTAAAACCAGTAGCTAATAATAAAGGAGTTCTGCCGTAAATATCTTGATGTTCTAAGTTAGCTCCTCTATCAAACAGTAGCTGAATAATTTCATCATAGCCTTCTTGAGTAGCATGACAAATAGGAGTGTATCCAAGCTCGCCTTTTTTATGTATATCAGCCCCAGATTCAATCAATAACTCTACAATTTTATAATGTCCATAAAAAGCAGCTAGGTGAAGAGGGGTATTTTTATTTTTACCTAGACTATGAATATCGACACCATTATCAAGAAAAATTTTTACTATTTTATAATTACCACCTTTAACAGCAGATATAATTAAAGGTTCATTATCTAAATTACAAATATCTTTAATTA
>CAKMZJ010000225.1 GCA_929200395.1 Candidatus Gorgonimonas eunicellae
TGTATTTTTCTTTTCAGTTTGGTGATTTATTTTAGCTCCAAGCTCAAGTAATTTAGTTACAGTGCTTTCTTTATTGCTAAAACAAGCAGCTAATAATAAAGGAGTTCTGCCGTAAATATCTTGATGTTCTAAGTTAGCACCTCTATCAAATAGTAACTGAATAATTTCATCGTGGCCTTTTTGAGCAGCATCGCAAAGTGGAGTGTATCCAAGGTTACCTTTTTTATCTATATCAGCCCCAGATTCAAGCAATAATTTTACAATTTTATAGTGCCCATAGAAAGCAGCATAGTGAATAGCTGTGCTGTTATTTTTAGATAGGTGATTTATGTTAGCCCCAAGATCAAGTAATTTAGTTACAGTACTTTCTTTCTTACTAAAAGCTGATGCTAATAATAAAGGAGTTCTGCCGTAAATATCTTGATGTTCTAAGTTAGCACCTCTATCAAATAGTAACTGAATAATTTCATCATGGCCTTTTGAGCTAGCATAGCAAAGTGGAGTGTAGCCAAGATCACTTTGTTTATCTATATCAGCTCCATTATCAAGCAATAATTCTACAATTTTATAATGTCCTTGAAAAGCATCATAATGCAAAGCTGTATCTTTATTTTTAGTTTGATGATTTATATTCGCTCCAAGCTCAAGTAATTTAGTTACAGTGCTTGCTTTCTTACTAAAAGCAGATGCTAATAATAAAGGAGTTCTGCCGTAAATATCTTGATGTTCTAAATTTGATCCTCTATCAAATAGCAACTGAATTACTTCATCATGACCTTGTTGAGCAGTAACGCAAAGAGGAGTGTATCCAAGCTCGACTTTTTTATGTATATCAGCCCCATATTCAAGCAATAATTCTACAATGTTATAATGTCCATTAAAAGTAGCAACATTCAAAGCTGTATTTTTATTTTTATCTTGATGATTTATATTAGCTCCAAGCTCAAGTAATTTTTTTACAGTGCTTGCTTTCTTGCTAAAACTAGCAACTAATAATAAAGGAGTTCTGCCGTAAATATCTTGATGTTCTAAGTTAGCTTCTCTATCAAATAGTAACTGAATTATTTCATCATGACCTTGTTGAGCCGCACCGCAAAGAGGAGTGTATCCAAGCTGGCCTTGTTTATGTATATCAGCCCCAGCTTCAATTAATAATTCTACAATTTCATCATGTCCAAATAAAGTAGCTTGATGAAGAGCTGTATCTTTAGTTTTAGCTTGATGATTTATATTAGCTCCAAGCTCAAGTAATTTTTTTACAGTGCTTGCCTTGTTACTAAAAATAGTAGCTAATAATAAAGGAGTTCTGCCATAAATATCTTGATGTTCTAAATTTGATCCTCTATCAAATAGCAACTGGATTACTTCATCATGACCTTGTTGAGCAGCACCCCAAAGAGGAGTGCATCCAAGCTGGCCTTGTTTATGTATATCAGCCCCAGATTTAAGTAATAATTCTACAATTTTATAATGTCCTTCAAGAGCGGCAAGATGAATAGCCGTGTTATTTTTTTTATCTTGATGATTTATATTAGCTCCAAGTTCGAGTAATTTATTTACAGTGTTTGCTTTCTTACTAAAAGCAGATGCTAATAATAAAGGAGTTCT
>CAKMZJ010000226.1 GCA_929200395.1 Candidatus Gorgonimonas eunicellae
GTTAGCTTTTTATCCTTAATGAAAACCATAGTTTCATGAGCAGAATCTATATCATCTGGATAACAAGTTGTATCTTCTGCTCTCCCTGCTAATTTGAAATTACTATTTTTAAGATAAACTTCAAAAATATCTTGCTTACTGTCAAAGATATTTCTATGCGATAATGTATATAAGTATGGTCCTGACTTACTAAAAATAGCATCATAAATACCATCGATAGTTAATGTGGTGTCTAGGTTCCAATTAGCATCGCTTTCTGTAGATAAACTATACACTTCTACAGTACCATTTTTTATGCCAGCAGCAAGTATATTGTTATTCTTATCAAAAGATAATGAACTAATGTCTTTTAATGGAGGTGAAAGTTTAGTTACTTTATTAAAATTAGAGCTTTCTGTAAGATCTTGTTGTGAATTACTATTTTCTAATAAATATACTTCCTTAGTCTTTTTCTTGTTCATAAATACAAGTAATAGTTTTTGGTTATCGTGGCTAAGATACATATGTTTTAATGGCAAGGAAGATATATTTTTTAGGTTAATTTTAGCTATAATATTATTGTCATTAACAATTTTCACCATTGGGTTTATACATAATGATGCACCTTTATAATTAACATTATCAAAAAAAGCTGCATGATTATATGCATCTGTATTAAAAGATACGATATTACTTCCTTTTTGCTTATTAACTACATAACCAGAAATTCTTAAATCAGATAAACTATTGTAATTGTTTACTAAATTCTTTGTTGATGTAGGCTGTTTAGATATAATAATTTCATCTTTATTTAAATCAAGCTGTGAATAAGATGGCGGTAACTTTTGTGACTCTCGTAACTCTATATAAGATATAGGATTATTATTAACAGTATTTTCTATTGGAGTTACTGGTAAATCTATAGGCATAATATTCTTCTTTTTATGTTATTATTGTAATTTATAAAATATTACTTAATATGTTATATAATAAATATTTAATTATGGCAATATATAAAAAGAAAAATAACACCTATATTACATATTTATTTTTTTATTATCCAAGGTAATTTCTCAAACTTAGGCTTTGAATCGTCTGGTTGTAAGGTTATTTTTTTAGTATGGCTTATATCGTATAGCTCTGCTGCAACAGCTCCTGAATACATGCATAGTAAGTGCGGTATAATTCCAGCTGCAAAAAACACAGGAGAACTTGTCAGCGCACTAGCCTTCACACCCTCTATAAAGGTAACAGCATAACCTCCTAAGGAACCTCCTAGTATGAAACCACAACTCCCTCCTGCAATAATACCATAGGTATCATTGTTAGTTGTTTTTTTAACTAGTATTCTTAAATTATTTTTATCGTTAGGGTCAAAATAAGCATTTTTAACTGCAACACTTAGTTTTTGAGTATCTTTAATACAATAAGATAATTTTTCAAAGTCGTTACATTTTAATAAAAACATTTGTTGTTTATCATCAAATAATAAAATATCCTTTGTTTCTGGAATAAAACGTGCAATTGTTAACTTATTCTCAAAATCTGCAGCTACCTTGATATTATTTATTAAGCTTTTTATTGTTAGCTTTTTATCCTTAATAAAAACCATAGTTTCATG
>CAKMZJ010000227.1 GCA_929200395.1 Candidatus Gorgonimonas eunicellae
AATAAAAACATCCCCCTTCACCTAGCATCTTTTTATGGGCACTATAAAATTGTAGCATTATTGCTTGAATATGGAGCTGATCCGCATAAAAAAGGTAATTTTGGATACACTCCTATTTGTCATGCTAGCCAAAAAGGCCACGATGAAATTATTCAGTTACTGTTTGATAAAGGGGCTAATTTAGAACATCAAGATATTTATGGCAGAACTCCTTTATTATTAGCTGCTAGTTTTAGTAATAAAGCAAGCACTGTAACTAAATTACTTGAGCTTGGAGCTAACATAAATCATCAAGATAAAAATAAAAATACAGCTATTCACTGGAGTTCTTTGAATGGCTTTTATAAAATTGTAGAATTATTGCTTGAATATGGAGCTGATCCGCATAAAAAAGGTAAGCTTGGATACACTCCTCTTTGCGCTGCTGCTCAAGAAGGCCACGATGAAATTATTCAGTTACTATTTGATAGAGGTGCTAACTTAGAACATCAAGATATTTACGGCAGAACTCCTTTATTATTAGCTACATATTTTAGCAAGAAAAAAAGCACGGTAAATAAATTACTTGATCTTGGAGCTAACATAAATCATCAAACTAAAAAGAAAAATACAGCTTTGCATTTTGCTGCTTTCTATGGGCATGATAAAATTGTAGAATTATTGCTTAAAGCTGAGGCTGATATACATAAAAAAAGTAGCTTTGGATACACTCCTATTTGTCATGCTTCTCAAGCAGGCCACGATGAAATTATTCAGCTACTGTTTGATAGAGGTGCTAACTTAGAACATCAAGATATTTACGGTAGAACTCCTTTATTATTAGCTGCCCTTTTTAGCAAGAAAGAAAGCACTGTAAATAAATTACTAGAACTTGGAGCTAATATAGATCATCAAGCTAAAAATAAAGATACAGCTCTTCACAAAGCTACTTTTAAAGGAGATTATAAAATTGTAAAATTATTGCTTGAATCTGGGGCTGATATATCCAAAAAAGGTTATTTTAGAGACATCCCTCTTTCCTGTGCGGCCCAAAAAGGCCATGATGAAATAATTCAGCTACTGTTTGATAGAGGGGCAAACTTAGAACATCAAGATATTTACGGCAGAACACCTTTATTATTAGCTGCATATTTTAGCAAGAAAAAAAGCACGGTAAAGAAATTACTTGAGCTTGGTTCTAACATAAATCACCAAGCTAACAATAAAGATACAGCTCTTCACAAAGCTACTTTTAATGGAAGTGATAAAATTGTAGAATTATTGCTTGAATCCGGGGCTGATCTACATAAAAAATGTAACTTTGGATATACTCCTCTTTGCGATGCTGCTCAAGAAGGTCATGATGAAGTAATTCAGTTGCTAGTTGATAAAGGAGCAACTTTAGAACATCAAGATAATCGAAGAAGAAGGCCTTTATTCTTAGCTGCCTATTTTAGCAAGAAAAAAAGCACTGTAACTAATTTATGTAAACTAGGAGCTAATCCTAATAATATGTATATATTTCAAAAATGGATGTTATCGAATGATATGCGTAAACATATTAATATGCTCCAACAACAAGCAAAAAATATAGAAAAAAAACAACCTCAAAGCAT
>CAKMZJ010000228.1 GCA_929200395.1 Candidatus Gorgonimonas eunicellae
AAAGTATTTGGATCGGAGCTGTTACGATCTTCATTTAATATAATTAAAAATCACGGATTTATTGCTGTAGCTGCTGGTAGTGATGCTAAGGAATATCATGGATACGCTGATAGCGAATTGCAAATAACTCTTCCAGTTACCAAGCCTAAAGCAGAACTATTTTATATTGCTCGTGCTGCTACATTTGACTCAACAGCAAAAATTATACTAGATGCAACTACAGATTTAGACTATTTACAACAAGGTGCCAAAGTAACAATATTAAAGTTACCCAATACAACACATATTGCAGATAATTTAAATGAATTATTATATAGATATATTAAACCTAAAAATTATTTTATTTCTATAAGCGATGCTATTATTATCAACAACGGTATTGAAGTAACAGTACAACAAGATATCAATAAGATATTAAATTTAACAGATAAATATGTAAAATTTTCTAAAAGCTTATTAAAGAAAAATATTGTCAACATCAATAGTATAAAAATAGCTGAAGCCATGTCTGAATCGGTTAAATTATATCAGGCCGATAAAAACACCGTAGTTTTAGACCAAATTACAGATATAATTACTAAAAATAATATAGCTGGTATAGATATAAATCATATCAAAGAAGAAATATCTATTCCGGGTTATGAAATAAATAAAACAGCTGAAACTCAAAATAAGATAACCTCAAAAGTTAGCAATAAGCTAAAAACAGATAAAAAACAATACAAATATTGGAAAAATAAAGGTCTTAATTTTAGAGCAAAAGATAACCCCGATGTTATCTGGCTATTAACTTCTTATCAACAAGGTAAAGATCGAAATACCAATAAAGATAATCAATATAAAAAATATCAAGATAAAATTATTTGTTTAGGAGTTAAACATGATATTGCATCTTTTGATGCTGGTTTTTCTGTAGCCTATATGCACTCTAACAAACATACTTATGAAAAAAACAACAAACAAACATCAAAGGAAATATCTAGCGCTACTAAAAAAAGTTTTTTATTTTTATTGCATGCAATGCGTGATTTTTCTGACTTTAATACCTTAGTTGCATTCTCTTATGGACAAGCCAATCATAAATCATCATACAAAACTACTTTTGATAACCGTAGCTACTCAGCACTTTTTTCCGCTAATTATGAAATACGTATAAATAATTTTGAAATTGAATTAGGTTTAACTAGCAGACTAATTCATATATACACCCCTAGTTACAATGTATCTAACAATACACAAGTAATATTACAAAATAGTAATAGTGATTACTTCTCACTAGGGCCAATGATGTCTGTAGGATTTAATCATAAACTAGCTGACAAATCAGGGGTATCTATAGAATGTAGTACTGGATACTTACACACTTTTAACATCAATAAAAATAAACAGTACGAACTAGCATTTGCAGATTATAAATTTAACTTAGAACGAAGAAGTTATGCTAAAAGTAGTTTTTATCTAATTACTAAATTACACTTTTTCCATGATAACATATTTTTAGGGCTAGATTTTAATTGGAACCACGATACAGAAAAAAACATCTACGGAATAAGTCTGTTTACCGGATTAAGGTTTTAGC